>JAFGLK010000621.1 GCA_016928125.1 Anaerolineae bacterium | reverse complement strand
TCGTGTCAACCCAAATGATAATCCGACCGAAGCAAGACGCTCATCCCGCCATCCGTTGAGCGATTTGTGTCGGCGGCGGCATTCGGGTTATGATGGAGCAATTCGTCGCGACGGGGACGGCCCGTGACAGGGCAGCCCGACGCAAGAGAGGCTGAGTGGCGGCGGTGCGGCCCTACGCAGCGCCCCATCTCCAGACAGCCCAATGAGAGGAGCAAGTCATGCGCGTTGCAGAGATCGTCGTAAGGATTCTGGAGAAGGAGGGTATTGAGGCGGCCTTTGGCATCCCCGGCGCTGCCATCAACCCGACCTACGAGTTCCTGGGCACCTCGAAGCAGATCAGACACTATATCGCCCGCCACGAAGAGGGCGCGGTCCACGCGGCCGATGGCTATTTCCGCGCCAGCGGCAAGCTGGCGGTAGCGATCTGCACCTCGGGGCCAGGGGCCACGAACTTTGTGACCGGCCTCTACACGGCCCAGGTCGATTCGATGCCCCTGATCGCCATCACCGGGCAGAACGTGACCAGCCAACTGGGCAAAGAGGCCTTCCAATGCGTGGACATTGCCACCATCGCCGCGCCGGTCTGCAAGAAGAGCTGGTGCGTGACCGAGCCCAAGAAGGTGCCCTTTGTGATGCAGGAGGCCTTTCATCTCGCCCGCGAGGGACGCCCCGGGCCGGTGCTGTTGGACCTGCCTCTCGACGTGCAGATGGCCGACATTCCCTTTGATATGGCGGACTATGAGCCCCTGCCGGTGCACAAGCCCGTCCCCAACCCCGCGCTCATCGAGCGCGCCCTGGACATGCTCCTGGCGGCTGAGAACCCGGTGCTGATCATGGGCGGGGGCGTGCTCCTGGCCGGCGCCACACAGCAGCTGGTCGAGTTCGCCGAGTATCTCTCGCTGCCGGTCGTCACGACCTACATGGCCACCGGAGGGATTCCGGCGCAACATCCCCTGCATGTGGGACACATCGGCATCCAGGTGGGCTGCCCCTTTGGCAACCAGTTCTACCTGGGCTGCGAAACCGTGCTCGGCATCGGCTGCCGTTTCGTGGATCGCCACACTGGCGCGTTGGACGTGTACACCCGCGGACGACGCTTCATTCATATCAACATCGAGCCGGACCATATCGGGCGCATCGTGCCTACCGAACTGGGCATCGTGGGCGACGCGGGCCTGGCCCTGGAGGCGCTGCTCAAGGCAGCCAAGCGGCGCACTGGACCGCGCCAGCCCAGCGAGCGCGTGGCGCGCATCCCGGAAGACCGCTGCGCCATGATGCGGCGCACCGATTTCGACGATGTGCCCATCAAGCCGCAACGAGTGTATCACGAGATGAACGCCTTCTTCGGCCAGGATGCCGTGTTCACCACCGGCTGCGGCCTGACCCAGATCTGGTCGGGGCAGTTCCAGACCATCGACGCGCCTCGCGGCTACCTGGCCTCGGGCGGGGCGGGCACGCTGGGATACGACCTGCCGGCCGCCGTGGGCGCCAAGATCGCCTGTCCGGACAAGACGGTCGTCGCCGTGATGGGCGACGGCGGCGTGGGGTTCATGATCGAGGAGCTGGCCATGGCCTGCCAGCACAAGGTGCCGATCATCGTGGCGGTGATCAACAACGGCTACCTGAGCCTGATCCGCCAGAATCAGCGCTATGCCTACGAGTACGAGTACGGCGTCGATCTGACCTACGATGGGTTGGGCGTGGACTGGGTCAAGATCGCCCAGGGCTTTGGCGCCTATGCGGAGCGGGTCACCGAGCCGGGCGAGATCCGCGCGGCGTTCCAGCGCGCGGCCGAAAGCGGCAAGCCCGCGCTGATCGATTTCATCGTCGAGCGCAACACCGACGCGGCCATGGGCGCGGCTCTCAACGCCGTGCGCGAGTTCGATTAGGTTTGCATTGACCATGATCTGACCGCACAGAGGCCGGACGTGGGGTTCGGCCTCTCTCGTTGCGGCCGCGCCATGTGAGTCGCTCTGCAGGTCGCCGAATAGAGGAAAACCAATGAAAGCGGAGTCAGAGATCAAGCCCTTCTACGCCAGGGCGCTTGGGTGCCTGCTTGGCGGGCTGATTGGGGACGCCATGGGCACGCCCACCGAGGGCAAGGACTATCGCGAGATCGAGAGCAGCCTGGGCTGGGTGGACGATTTCAGCGGGGATGGCACCGACGACACGGTGATGAAGCACCTTCTGATCCGCGCCCTGGTGCAGACAGACGGCTATGCCACACTGGACGACTGGGCTCGAGTCTGGCTGCAGGATTGGGAGGCCATCTTTGGCCCCAAGGTGGGCAAGTTCTACATCTCGGTGTTGCACACCGCCCACAAACTGCGTCGGCATGCGTCGCCGCGCATGGCCGCCCTGGGCAACATGCCCAGCTCGAGCTCGGCCATGTGCATCGCGCCGGTGGGCATCGTGAACGCCTGCAATCCCCAGCAGGCAGCCCTGCAGGCCTACAATCTGGCGGGGCTCATTCACATCCACGACGTGGGCTTCTGCCAGGATGGCGCCGCGGCCATCGCCGCCGCGGTGGCGACGGCGTTTTCGCCCGATGCCAGCGTGAGCTCGATCCTGACGGCCGCGCAAGCGGCCATTCTGCCCCTCAGCGGGGCCGAGATGCTGGCGCGGATCGCCTCAGTTTTGGCGCTGGCCGCTGAATGCGGCGAGTATCGGGCCTTTCGCGAACAGCTGTATGCCCAAAGCGAGCGCTTTTTCTGCCGCATCACCTGCGACTCGCGCGAGACGATCCCGCTCACACTGGCGGTCTTCCAGCTCGCCCAGGGCGACGTGTCGCGTTGCGTCACCTATGCGGCCAATCTGGGCCGCGACGCAGACACCATCGCCACCATGGCAGGAGCGGTCGCCGGCGCCTATGGCGGCGTACAGAGTATGCCCGAGGCTTGGGTGGCCAAGGCGTTGCGCATGGCGGCCGTGGATCCCCGGGAGCTGGCCCGGGAGTTGACCGCCGTGGCACTGACCAAACTGGACCGACAGCGCGCCGCTCAACAGGCTTTGGAGAGCCTGCTGAGCTGAGCAAGCTAGAGAGGAGTGGACGACATGACAAGCGCAACCGAGATCGAACGTTGGGGCACCTTCGAACTGACGTTGGATGGCCCCCAGGAGGGGAATCCCTTCGTCGACGTGTCGTTTGGCGCCGAGTTCGCCTTCAGACACCGGGTTGTGCCGGTGGACGGCTTTTATGACGGCAATGGTCACTACAAGGTGCGCTTTATGCCGGACACCCTGGGCACGTGGCGTTACACGACAACCAGCAATCTGGCGGCGCTGAACGGTCAGACTGGGGCTTTCGAATGCGTGGCGCCCTCGCTGGAGAATCACGGGCCGGTGCGGGTTGCAGATACTTACCATCTGGCCTATGAGGACGGCACGCGCTACTATCAGATCGGCACTACCTGCTATGTGTGGAACCACCAGGGAGACGCCTTGGAGGAGCAGACGCTCGCGACCCTCGCCGGCTCGCCGTTCAACAAATTGCGGATGTGCGTCTTTCCCAAGGACTATCTCTACAACCGCAACGAGCCCGAGTTCTTTGCCTTCCAGGGCGATCTGGCCCGGGGATTCGACTTCACGCGGTTCGATCCCGTTTTCTTCCACCACCTGGAAGGGCGCATTCTCGATCTGATGCGGTTGGGCATCCAGGCCGACCTGATCCTGTTTCACCCCTATGACCGCTGGGGCTTTGCGACCATGCCCACTGAGAGCGACGACTTTTACCTGCGCTACGTGGTGGCCCGGCTGGCGGCCTTTCGCAACGTGTGGTGGTCGATGGCTAACGAGTACGACCTGATGCAGGCCAAGACGATGGCCGATTGGGACCGTTTCTTCCGCATCGTGCAAGAGAGTGACCCCTACGGCCACCTGCGCGGCGTGCACAATTGCCATGGCTTCTATGACCACGCCAAGCCCTGGGTCACTCATCAGAGCATTCAGCATCGCCTGCCCGAGCGCACCACCGAATGGCGCGAGCTCTACAAGAAGCCGGTGATCATCGATGAGACACAGTACGAAGGCAACGTCCCGCGCCAGTGGGGCAACATCCCGCCGCAGGAGATGGTGCGCAAGTTCTGGGAGGGCACCGTGCGCGGGGGCTATGTGGGCCATGGCGAGACCTACCTTGACCCCGACGACATTCTCTGGTGGTCGAAGGGCGGCGTGCTCCACGGGCAGAGCCCGGAGCGCATCGCCTTCCTCAAAGGCATCCTTGAGGGCGGCCCTCAGCGCGGCTTTGACCCGATCGAGGGGGTGGTTGAGACGCGCTTTCCTTGCGCGGGCAAGGGAGAAGCGTATCTCTTGACCTATTGTGGCATCCTGCAGCCGGCTCTTATGCCTCTGAATCTCCCCGAGGGCAATCGCTATGAGATTGACGTGCTCGACACCTGGGATATGACGGTCATCACTCTCGCCGGGCGGTATGAGGGCTCGGTCGAGATCGAGCTCCCGGGTAAGCCTTACATCGCCGTGCGCATGCGCGCCGTCTAGGTGAACCCAACGCTATGCGGTGGAAGGTCCTTTGGCGTTGGGGTTAGCGGTATTTGAGATGGGATCTCATGATCGCGTCAATTCCTTGTAACTATTGGGAAATGTCATTCGTCCTACTTGACGAGCAGACACCCATGCATGGTGGCCGTCTATGACATCCGATCGGCAAGCCGAATTGGATGCCCTTTTCGATCGGCTCTTTAACGGCTTCCAACGACCGATTCTCAACTATCTGTATCGACTGCTCGGAGACCGGGATCGTGCCGAAGAAGTGGCACAGGACGTATTCGTCAAGGCCTATCGCGCGCTGCCGCGCCTGGACGCTGACGCGAATCATCGTGCCTGGCTCTACCGGATCGCCACGAACGCGGCCTATGATCAACTGAGACGGCGCAAGGTGATTCAATGGCTGCCTATGGGCGATCGCGAGCGCACGGTGGCTGGCTCAGGCAGCCCCGAAGCGGCGCTGGGGGAGCGCCAGGCCGTTCAGCAAGCCCTAGAACAATTGCCGCCCAAGTATCGCACCGCGCTGATCCTCTTTTGCGTACAGGGCTATTCGACCCAAGAAATCGGCGAGATGCTGGGCATATCGGTTGGCGCGGTCAAGACGCGTCTGTACCGGGCCCGCGAGATGTTTCGTGAATCCTTCGGAGAGGATATCTAGGATGCGGTGTGAGGAGATTTGCCAGCAGCTTGCCATCTACCGGGAGTTGCCCCCTGGCGAGCGTGCAGACGTGGATCGCCACCTCGACCGCTGTCCGGTGTGCCTGGCCGCAAAAGAGCGGTACCAAGCGCAAGATCAGATCCTGGCTGCGCTGGAGGAGATCGCGCCGTCGCGCGAATGGGCGGCCCAGGTGTTGGATCAGACCGTTCGGAGACCAAGCCGCGCCCCGCTGCGCTGGGGCTGGGCGCGCGCCCTGGCGATGGTCGTTGCAGCACTGGTCATTCTGACGCTGGGCACATTCGGAGCCTCCGCCCAGGCACTGCCCGGGGGCGGGCTCTATCCTGTCAAGCGGGCGCTTGAACGCGCTCGCCTGAACCTGACCCGAGACGAAGCCAGACGTCTGGAGTACATGCAAGAGCTCGCCGAGCGGCGACGCCAGGAAGTGCGCGCGGTCGTCGAAGGAGATCGGTCGGCGGAGGTGCAGTTCCAGGGAGAACTCGAATCATCACACGACAGCTTCTGGATCGTGGATGGGATAGAGGTGGAGGTGGGCGCCCAGGCTATCGAGTTGGGTCCCTCGCTTGTCGGTCAGGTCGTCTCGATCATGGCTCAAGTCGAAGAGGGGCACATTCGAGCCAGCGACATCCGAGTGCAGCAGGTGCCCGGGCCAACGCCTACGGCGTCATCTGCTGTGCCCACGGCAACACCCACAGCAGCGCCCGTCACGGCAACCGCCAGGCCCACATCCACGGCCATGCCGACAGCGACGCAGACCAGCAGCCCCTACCCGAGCCCGACCGCGACCGCCACACCTCGGATCTACCTGGCACTGACGACGCCTGACGCACATGCCACACGCGTCCATGAGCTAAGACAGACCGTGTGGGCTGCGGTACGCCTGCCGACGCCTACGCCGCCACCGCAGGTCACGCCCTGGCCAACGGGCGAGCTGCCGGCGTTACCGGACGTGCTGCCCACCTGGTGGCCGACAGGTGTGCCCTGGCCAACCGATTGGCCAGCGCTTGCTGGGACGGTGTCGGCCGAGATGCAGACGCGCATTGCGGAATATGCCGACCAGATGGGCTGGCACAACTGGCCGCAGGCCGGGGGCACGCCTCATCCGTGGCCCAGCATGCCAGCGATCGTCGTGCCGACGGGTCTGCCAGATCTCCCAATCCCTCCCATCCAGCCGCCGTCAGGCGAGTCTCCCTGGCCCTCATGGCCGGGTGGCGGGGAGGATGATGAGGAGGGCGGCGGTTGGCCAGGCCCTTAGGGCGCAGGCGAAGGCCGCTCGGACGAGGGCAAGATGCCCGACGGCCTCTCGTCTTTATGGCCGTAGTATCATCGGGCCCACGCGCCGCCGTCTGGCCCGCCACACGCGGAACTCCGCCTCGTCCATGGGGCGGAGTTCGTGCGTTCATCTGACGGGGCCAGAGTGAGTGCCAGGTCGGGCTGGGCTATCCGTGGCGCGCAGGCACGCCGACGGCCTCCGCCGCGGCCGTCAGTGCGTCCATGGTCTCCTTGGAGGGCGTCTTGAGCTCAGCGGCCCGATAGTCCAAATCCAGGCTGTTGTACTTGCCCCGCGCCATGGGATGGAAGGGCAGCAGCTCGTAGTAGAGCAAATTGGGAAGCTGGGCCACAAAGCTGGCGATGGCCCTGATCTCCTCGGGATTGTCGTTCACGCCAGGGACGACCGGCGTGCGGATGATCAACGGTTGGGATTGCTGGCCCAGATGTAGCGCGTTGTCGAGGATCCGCTCATTGGGCACCCCGGTGCACTCGCGGTGCTTTTGCGAGTCCATCAGCTTGATGTCCATCATCACCAGATCGGTGACGGGCAGGATCGAGGCCACCCGTTCCCAGGGAAAGTTGGCGGCGGTCTCGATGGCCGTATGCAAGCCCTCGGCCTTGCAGCGCTCGAGGATGGCATAGGAAAAGTCGCGCTGCAACAGTGGCTCGCCGCCTGAGAGCGTCACGCCCCCCTTGGAGGTCTCATAGAAGGGGCGGTCGCGCAAAACCTCCTCCACCACCTCTTCCACCGTCTTGACCCAGCCGACCAGCACCAGGCACTCGGCATAGCAGGTCTCGGCGCAGATGCCGCAACCCTCGCAGAGCTCGCGTCTGAACTCGCGCGCGCCATCAACCATCACGTGACAGCCATGCGGGCAGCGCTGAAAACACTCTCCGCAACCGATGCAACGATCGGGAAAGATCTGCAGCTCAGGACGGGGGCTGAGCGTCTCGGGATTGTGACACCAAAAACAGTGCAGGTTGCAGCCTTTGAGAAAGACCGTCGTGCGGATGCCTGGCCCATCGTGGATCGAGAAGCGTTGGATATTGGTGACAATGCCCTTCATGCCCTGGTCCCTGTATCTGGATGTGCGGTCAAACCCATAGCGAATGATAGTAGTCCCACCCTGCAAGGCTGTCAATTTCGGCGGCATTGCCCCGCACGAACAGGGGCCATCGCGGCGCAAAACCCCTCCTCATTAGACGCAGCCTGCGATTGATGCTATGCTGCCCACATTCGTGAGCGATAGACCAACAGAGAGAGGTGTCCACATGACCAAGATCGCCTTCATCGGAGCAGGGAGCTTTGGCTTCACGCGCAAGCTCGTCAAGGACGTGCTCACTTTCCCGCTATTGCGCGACGCCACCATCGCCCTGATGGACATCAACACGGAGCGACTCGACTATATCAAGCGCGCCTGTGACCGCATCGTCGCCGAGGGGGGCTACCCGGCCACGGTGACAGCGACCACCGACCGCGCGGAGGCCCTGCGGGACGCCGACGCGGTCATCTGCACCATTCTGGCCGGCGGAGTCCGGGTGTGGCGCCATGATATCGAGATCCCCAAGAGCTATGGCATCGACATCAATGTGGGCGATACGCGCGGCGTGGCGGGCATCTTTCGCGCGCTGCGCACTATCCCGGTGATGCTCGACATCTGCCGCGACATGGAGCGCTATTGTCCCCAGGCCATCCTGCTGAACTACACCAATCCT
>JAFGLK010000126.1 GCA_016928125.1 Anaerolineae bacterium | reverse complement strand
GCGAGGCCCTGTTTGGGCAAATCGGCGCGAGGCCAGAGGCGCGCTTTGGGATGGTCAGGGCCGATGTTGAGCCTCCTGCGCAATCTGCGCATCTCGGACGGAGTGGCCGACTTGGAGCAGGGCGACCGCGGCGACGATCAGGCCCGCTCCCAGCGCCTGCGGCCACCTGACCTGCTCGCTCAGCAGCAGATGCCCCAGCAACATGGCGATCACGGGTTCGATCGTCGCCACGATGCTCACGACGCTGGCCGACAGCATGGCGAGCGCGGCGTTGAAGGCCAAGCCCGCGCCGAGCGTCAGCACCAGCCCCAGGACGAGGGCGCGCGCCAGAGCCGGGGGCGTGGTCAGCAGTTGAGCCAGCTCCCGTGGTGATTGAAGCGGCGCCAGAAAGAGGGCGCCCAGAGCCAGGGCAAACGCCAGCGCAGTCCAGGGGCGATATCCGCGGCGGGCGGCGGCCTTGCAAAAGAGCACATAGAGGGCATACCCAAGGCTGGCTCCCAGGCCGGCAGCGATGCCCAGCCCCCTGACGCGCAGCCCCAAGAGATCGTACACGCGCCCCACGAGCGCGGCGCCCAACAGAGCCAGCAGCAGGGCCACAATCTTGGGCGCGCTCAATCGCTCCCCAAAGAGAGGGACGCTCAGGAGGGTGACCCAGGCTGGCGCGGTGTACATCAGCACGGCGGCGACGCCCACCCCCGCCAGATCGACCGCATAGACATAGACGGCATAGAACAGGGCCACACCCAAAAGACCAAAGGCGATGAAGAAGGGTAGATCGCGACGCTTGAGCGCAAGCTGTTTGGAGCGCGCAAGGCCCAGCACGAGCCACAACCCCAACGCCGCCACCGTAGCCCGCACAAACACCACCGTCAGTGGGCGTAGCCCGTACTCCTGAATCAGCGAGCGGTAGAACAGGCCCATGCTGGCCCAGAGCACGGCCGCCAACAGCGTCAGAGCATAGCCAAGCGCTCGCGACCCGCCCATCTACAAATCATCGCGCCAGCTGCGCTTGGGCGTCCAACCCAACATGAGCTGGGCCTTGGTCGTGGAGAAGAGCGCCTGATACCCATCCAGCCCTTCAGCCAGTGGCATTAGGTCGGGGCGCAAGCGCGCGATGACCTCCCGAGTCGGCTCCATCAGTGTCGTGTCGAGCCCGTTGGCCACGAACACGGCATGGGAAGGCAGTTGGTCGCTCTGCTCCAGGATCAGGCGCTGCATCTCGGCCAGGTCCTCGCTGGGAACATAGCCCCACATCCACTGCGACCAGGCCGTGGGCGGAGCCACCTGGGAGGCCATCCTCTGCAGGCGCTCCGGCGGGCAGATCCCTCCGGGCCGCGTCACATAGGTGCGGACGCCATAGGCCCGCGCAAAGGCAGCCAGCAGCTCCTCGCCCGCCAGCTTGGAGTAGGAATACGAATCCTCCACATCCGTAGGATGCTCCTCGTCCAAGGGCAGATACTTGATCGGGAAGGGCCGCTCAGAGATGCGGTAGCCGTGTCCGAAAGCGCAGTTGGAGCCGGTCATGACCACCACCCGAACGCCGGCCTCCACCGCGGCCATCATCAGGTTGTAGGTTCCCAGCAGATTGGTGCGCATGGTGGCGTCGAAGGGCGGCAGCTCGCGCCCTGCCGCGCTGAGGCTGCTCACCACCTCGGGGTGGTCGCTGGGAAAGGGCACCGCGCCCAGGTGCATGATGGCCGCAACGCCCTCCACAACCCGCCGGCAGTCGTCATACACATTCAGGTCTGCTGGTAACCATGGTAGACTCGGGTGCTCTTTGGCGGGCGCCGTCCGCGAGGTAAGCAAGAGCTCGTGGTCGGCCTGCAGAGCCTGGATCATGTAGGGAGCAAAGCGGCCGCTGGCGCCGGTGACAAGGATCCTGGACATCTCTCGCTCCCCTCCTAACCCTCGCCGGCCAGGCTGAGATCATCGAGCGGCAACGGCTCAAAGGTCGTGCGCAAGGTCTGGGTCTGCCCCGTCTCGGCGGCGCGATAGCCCGCCTCGATGATCTCGATGACATGACGGGCGTGCTCGGCGCTGGCGATGGAGGGCCTGTCCTCGCGGATCCAATCCACCAACTGCATCATGTCCTCGAAGACGTGCCGCTCGCCCATATCGGCGTGCTCGCCCACCACGTGAGGCTGGTGATCGCCGGGGCGCATCAGGTCCTCCTCGCCCAAACGCGTGCCCACAATCTCGGCCTCGGTGCCATAAAAGTTGGGCTGAAAGCCCTGAGTCAGTCGGCCGGTGACCGTGCCATGCACAAAGGCGAAGAGGGACTCGCCAAAATCAAGCAACAACAGGGTGTTGTCATCCATATCGCACGAGATCACCTGGCCACGGAACGAGCGCTGGGGCAGCACCAGCCCCGACAGGGCCGTCACGCGCCGCGCCGGGCCAAGGATGCCGGTGAGATTGTGCAGGCAGTACACGGTCACGTCATATTGCGGCCCGCCGCCGGGCTTGCGAAAGTACCAGGTGGGGTCGATGTTGCTGAGCACGTCGTCTCCCTGGCGCACGCCCTCGTTGAGATGATAGCGCCCCACACCCCCCGAACCGGCCGCCGCCCAGGCCAGCTTGCCGAGACGCCCCTGGAGAATCGCCTTGCGGATGCGCTGGTTATGAGGATGCAACATCATGCCCGGCGAGGCCACGATGTGAATCCCGCTCGCCACAGCGCGCTCGATCAGCTCATCGGCCTCGCCCGAGGTGATGGTCATGGTCTTGTTAAAGTGCAGATGCTTGCCCGCCTCGACCGCCAGCAGCCCCTGCTGATAGTGCAGACCGATCGGCGAGCAGATCGTGAGAGCGTCAACCTGAGGATCAGCCAGCAAGTCCTCGTAGCGCTCATAGCTTGCGGCTACGCCATATCTGGCAGCCGCGGCCGCTGCGCGGCCGGGCGCCGGATCGCAGACCGCGGCCAGGCGCACACGATCCTGCACATCCGGCAGGCTCAGATGCATGAGCGCCGCCCGAATTCCGATGCTCCCCGCGCCAACCACTCCCATGCCAACCGGCTGTGACATGCTCGGCCTCCTGCTATCCGTGTTCTGGGCTCTACGCGAGGCATACTACTCGAGCGATGCGTGGTCGTCAAAGGGACACGCGTTGGGCGTCGTCTGTGCCGCGCTCCCGGAATCCTTGGGCTTGGTTCGGCTTGACCTCGGGGCCAGTTGCGGACACAATAGAGGCAGCCGGACGAACATGATCCTGCGACCCAACGAACCCACCATAGACCTGCGGAGGAGGCTTGCATGCCAAGCATGATCGTCGCGCCGCAACCGCTCGCCGTCGAGGAGGGCGCCAAGGTTCTCATGAGCGGTGGCAATGCCATCGATGCCGCCGCGACCAGCGCCTTTGTGCAGTCAGTGCTCGATCCCCATTCGTGTGGCATTGGGGGCTATGCCATCCTGAGCATGCACCTGGCTCGGGGTGCGGCCCAGGGCGCCGTAAGCTGGGATGCCCCGGCGCTCGCAGGCTCGAAGGTGAAAGCCGACATGTGGGCGAATGCCGTCCTGCGGCCTAACCCCGACGGCTGGGGCTACTTTTTGGTCGACAAGGTCAATGACCTGGGCTACCGCTCGATCTGCACGCCGGGCACGGTCAAGATGCTCGGGACGATGCTTGAGCGCTGGGGTACGCTCACCTGGGAGCAGGTCATCGAGCCCGCGGCGCGTATCGCCGATGAGGGCTTTGCCGTGACCAGCCACCTGGCGCAGGGCTGGAAGGCCCAGCGCAAATACCCGGAGAGCTCGTCGGCGCTGGATTATGTGAAGGGCAACGCCGCCGCGAGCCGGATCTACCTCAAGGCCGATGGAGAGCCCTATGATGCGGGCGAGACGTTGCGCAATCCTGACTACAGCCGGACGCTTCGCGAGTTGGCCTCGCGCGGCCCCGAGGACTTTTATGCGGGCGCCCTCGCTCGCAGGATGAGCGAGGATCTGGCCGCCAACGGCAGCTTTGTGACCGCTCAGGACCTCGTGGATTACCGGCTGCGCGATACAGAGCCAGTGCGCGGGAGCTATCGCGGCTATGATCTGGTCAGCTCCCCGCCTCCCCACGGCGGCCCTACCCTGGTGGCTATGCTCAACATCCTGGAGGGCTATGACCTGCGCAGCCTGGGCCACAACACGCCCGCCTACGTCTATCGGGTCGCTATGGCTATGAAGGCCGCCTTTGCCGACCGCAATCCCTACCTGGGCGATCCCGCGTTCGTGGATGTGCCTCTCGACTGGATGACATCGAAGGATCGAGCGGCCTACTGGCGCGAGCGGATCGATGCCGGCACGCCGATTCAGGTCTCATTCACTGCAGGCGAGCCTCGCGACACGACCCATTTGAGCGTCGTCGATCGCTGGGGCAACTGCGTCGCCTTGACCCACTCACTGGGCAGCTCATCGGGTGTGATCACACCAGGGCTGGGCTTCATGTACAATAACTCGATGGTGAATTTCCATCCCTGGCCGGGACATCCGAACTCGATCGCGCCGGGCAAATCGCGCAGCACCGGCATGACGCCGACGGTGATCTACAAGGCGGGGCGCCCGGTGATGGTGCTGGGCGCGCCTGGCGCGACGCGGATCATCACATCGCTCGCCCAGGTGATCCTGAACGTCATCGATTTCGACATGAGCATCAGCGACGCGGTGCTGGCGCCTCGCTTCGACTGCGAGGGAGACCTGATCAAGTGCCAGGCGCGCATACCCGAGTATGTCTGCGCCGAGGTACGCCAACGGCATCCGATCACACGCCTGGCGCAGAGCCATGGGGGGCTGGCGCTGGTG
>JAFGLK010000125.1 GCA_016928125.1 Anaerolineae bacterium | reverse complement strand
TTATAGGAGACGCACACCTGAAGCACATCGATCAAGGCGTAACCGCGGTGCTTGAGGGCCTCGATGATCAGATACTGCAGCTGGGGCAGATCGAGGGATAGACCCCGAGCCACAAAGGTCGCACCCTGTGAGAGTGCCAAGGCCACCGGATTGATGGGGCGGTCCAGCGAACCGGTGGGGGAGGTCGATGACCGGAATCCCAGCCGGCTGGTGGGTGACACCTGCCCGCGCGTCAGGCCATAGACCTGGTTGTTCTCCACCAGATCCACAAAGCCCATGTTGCGGCGCACCGTATGCAGGAAATGGTTTCCGCCCTCGCCATAACCGTCGCCATCGCCATGGACGGCGATCACCTTGCGCCCGGTGTTGGCCAAGCGGACACCTGTGGCCACCGCCAGGCTGCGGCCATGCAGCGTGTGCAGTCCATTGATCCGCATATAGTCATTCTGCTTGCTGCCGCAGCCCACCCCGGTCACCATAAAGATGTCCTCGGGGGCATAGCCTGCCTGCACAAAGGCGCGCTTGAGCGCGTTCCAGATGCCATAATCGCCGCAGCCGGGGCACCAGGTGGGCCGGACATCTACAGCGTAATCTTGCACTGTCGCCATGTTCACCCCTCCAGATGCTCGAGTATGTACTCGGTCGTAAAGCCGCGGCCGTCGTAACGGAGCAGGTGCTGGTCCATCTCGATTCCGGTCTGCGCCCGGATCAGTGTGGCCAGCTGTGCCATGGCGTTTCCTTCCACGGACACAAGACGGCCGGCCCCAGACAGCGCCTCGCGCGCGGCCTGCGCGGGGAATGGCCAGAGATCTAGAAAATGCACCATGTTGGCCGATTTGCCCATGGCGTTCAGCACGTCCACCGCATCCGTCACCGGGCCGTAGCTCGAGCCCCAGCTCACCAGCGTCAGCTCAGCCGCGGGCGGTCCGTAGTGCAGCGGGGGCCGGACCTCGTTCTTGAGGCCATCGAGCTTGCGCAGGCGCTTTTCCATCATGGCCTTGACGATGGCGGGGTCCTCGGTGATGTGGCCATCCTCACGATGCTCGTTGCCGCTGGAGAGGAACACTGCTTTGGGATGGCTGCCGGGCAGGGCCCGCGGCGATACACCGTCGTCGGTGATGGCGTAACGATGGTACTCGTCCATCGCATCCAGATCCTCCGAGGTCAGCCACTTGCCGCGCTCGATGACCAGCGACGCAGGGTCAAAGAGACCCTTATCTCTTGACATAAACGAGCTGGCGCTCTGCTGATCGGAGAGCACGATCACCAGACACTGGTATTTCTCTGCCATGTTCAGGGCGCGGCAGGCCGCGCTGAAATGCTCCTCGGGCGTGTGGGGCGCGATCACCATCCGCGCGAATTCGCCGTGCGACGAGTGGATGGCCATGAGCAGGTCCGCTTGCGCCGTGCGGGTGGCCAACCCTGTGGCTGGCCCGGGCCGCTGCGCAAGAAATATCACCAGGGGGTTCTCCGTGATGGCCGCCAGACTGATGCCCTCGACCATCAGGTCGAAACCGCCACCGGAGGTGGTCGTCAGGGCGCGCACACCGGCGTGGGCTGCGCCCACGCACATATTCACTGCGGCGATCTCATCCTCGGCGTGCTTAACCACCAGGCCCCACTCGTCGGCGTGCCCGGCCAGGTACTCGAGCAGCGAGGTGGCGGGGGTCATCGGATAGCCGGCCACGAACTTTAGCCCGGACATGACGGCGCCCATGCCAAAAGCGACATTGCCGCCCAATAGCAGCCGGGGCGGAGCGTCCTCCACGCAGCCGATCACATCGTCATAGACAAGGCCAAAGCGCTCGGATGCCAGCGCGTAGGTGTGCTCGGCCACCTCTGTGTTGGCATCGGCGATCGCCTTGCTGCGGGCCCCAAAGTTGGTCTCGATCACGCTCACCATGTACTTGACGGGCAGCCCTACCGCAGCTGCGGCTACAGCCAGCGCCGCCGTGTTGGCCATCACCTCGTTGCCGTGCTCCACGGCGATCTCTTTGAGCGGAAGAGCCAGCAGGTTCACGTTCAGGCCCTCGAGGGCATCCTCAGCCTCAAGCTCCGTATCGGCGACGATCACGCCCCCCGGACGTACCGCGCCCTTGTGGACCTCTACGGTCTCCATGTTGAGCGCGATGAGCACATCCACCTGCTCCACAAGCGAGCGGACAGGCTCGGCCTGGCTCATGGCCCGGATCGTGAAAAAGTTGTGGCCGCCGCGGATGCGCTCGTAATAGCTGGGCGTGCCCAGCACCTGTAGCCCGGCCCGTGTCAGGGCTAGCGCAAAGCCGGCGCCGCTCGATTCGACGCCTTGCCCCGCCTCGCCCCCAATGCGGAAGCTGATGTCTGTGATGGGCATGTATCCCTCCTGCTATCTGGGCCCCGTCCGGGGCCAACGGCCTGCACCCGGCAAACGCCGGGGCAGGCCCTTGACGATCATCTATTGCCCGGGCAGCGGCGATTCGCTACTTGAGCAGAACCGCGCACCCCTCGCGCTTCACCCGCAAGGCGATGGTCTCCAGGATCTGGAAACTCAGGTCGAGCCCTTCGTTCCCCAGGAACGCCGTGGCAATATCCTGGCCCACGACCAGATCGGCATTCCAGCTGGCCGGATCGATTAGCAGCGCCTGCCCCTCGCCAACCGCCGGCGAGCGGAAGATGCCCGCCTCGACCAGGCTCTCGACGAGCTTGAGCTCACGCTGGCCGTGCATCATCAGGCTGGCCAGCCGCGCATAGGTGCCAAAGTTGACCACCAGGGCATAGGGGCCATCGAAACCTTGGGCCCTCAGATTTGCCTGCGCTTTGGCTATCGCGGTAAAGGGTCCATTGACCTGCGACCAATCGCCCATCTCGCCCTCGCCGGCTTTCGCGACCAGTCCGCGGAGCACCATCTCATCTTCTTTGCCCGCCAGCTCTGCCGCGGCGGTGGCCACAGCGCCCAGATCCAGGTGGAAGGGCGTCTGATCGGCCTTGGCGAGGTCCTTCATCCGCAACCGAAAACTGGCATCGATCGTCTCAAGCGGCATATAGCTGGTCTTTTCAGAGGCCACATAGGACGCGCCCTCTTTGCTGAAACCGGTGACCGGCACAACTTCGACGCCCCAGCCCAGGGGGCCCACCAGATGCAGAAGCTTGCGCCCCACCAGATTCTTGGTCACCACGGTGGCGACCATGCCATCCACGGCCTTCCACTGCGCCTCAGTCAGCGGGGCATCATCACGCATCAAATAGTCACTCATCTCAACCTCCTACTTTGCTGGCAATAAGGGATGACTTACTTTTTCAGGCTGCCGATGGGCGGCACGGGAGGTGCTCCCGCCGGCGGCTGGGTATC
>JAFGLK010000620.1 GCA_016928125.1 Anaerolineae bacterium | reverse complement strand
GTCGCGAGTCGATCCGGGGGCTGGCCATGGCCCGGAGGGAGGGGCTGATGCCCGTCACCTACACGAATCGCAGAGGGGTGACCTACGTTTTGTGCCAGGGGTGGACGGCCACTGGCAAGGCGCGCTACTACTTTGCGCGCGAGGCCGTGGCGCGCGAGTCTGGTCGCTTGTTGCTGGATGACATGCCCGAGGGCTATGAGATCCGCGAGAACGTAAACGGTCAGGTTTCCCTGGCCAAGGTGCGACCTTCAGAGTTCGAGGCACAAGAGGTCGAGGCCGTGGCGACGGCGTTGGCGCGCCATCCCAAGGGGCACCTCTATCGTCATGAAGCCAAGGGGCGCGTCATCACGGTGTTTGAGCAGGTGGGTACCGAGCCTGCTCTCGCTGCTAGAGCCATCGCGGGCTTGTTCGGACTCGATGCCGTACAGGAAGCGCGCTGGTTGGCGCAGACGGTCGAGTATCAGCGCCAATACTCGCGCTTCGACGCCGTGATGCGCTTCACGCTGGTGGATCGCGAAAAGCGGCTCTTTCGCGCGGAACGCATGTGCTACCGCAGCAGCCTGTACGGATGGTTGGTGCTCGCCCGCAGCAAGCCGATCGACGAACTGGCGCGCCGCTACATCCCCGCGTTGGGCACCGAGCGCTTTTTCGAGCTGTTCGGCTGGCCCGAGGACTGAGCGGATGCGAGACAGGGAATCCTTCGGGGCGAGGAGGCCTTTGAGGCCTCGGCTATGTACCTCGACTGAATCCCAAGGGCCGGGCGCCGTCAGAGCCTAGCACCGGGGAGTGAGCCAGGATGATCACAGAGATCCCGGTCGATCTGCCAGAGCGAATCGAGGCCCAGCGCCTCTATCTGCGCCCCTACCGCGCGGGGGACGGCGCCTGGTACTATGCCATGAGCCTGCGCAACCGAGAGCATCTGCTCCCGTACGAGGCTGGCAACCCGGCGCTGTCGCTAGAGAGCGAGGAGGCCGCCGAGGCGCTCATGCGCGAGCTGGCCGCGGACTGGGCCCAGGGCAACGCCTTTTTCATGGGCGCCTTTCGTCGCCAGGGCGACGTCTTCCTGGCCCAGATCTATGTGGGGCCCGTGAATTGGGACCTGCCCGAGTTCGTCGTGGGCTACTTTGTGGACATCGCTCACCAGGGCCAGGGCTATGTGAGCGAGGCGGTGCGCGCTGCGCTGGGCTTTGTCTTTCGCGATCTGGGGGCCCGGCGCGTCAGCCTGCGCTGCGACGAGCGAAACGCACGCAGCATCCGTGTGGCCGAGCGCTGTGGGATGCTGCGCGAGGGGCATTTGCGCGAGAACAAGCGCTATCCCGACGGCAGCGTGAGCGGAACGTACCTGTACGGCCTGCTGCGCCGCGAATGGGAGGGGCGATAGGCGCCAAGGCCCGAGCCTCTCGGTCGGGCGGTCGTGTCATGTGCGACATGAGGAGGCCTGGATGTCGAACCAATCGACACGCTACCCTTTGTGCGTCGGCCCTGGTGGCCGCTACCTGGTGGATCAGGATGGAGAGCCCACCCTGCTGCACGGCGATACAGCCTGGTCGCTGATCTCCGCCCTGACCGAGGAGCAGGTGCTCCGCTACCTGGCTGACCGTCAGGCGAGGGGGTTCAACGCGATCATCGTCAACCTGATCGAGCACAAGTTCAATGGCCCGCTGAATCGCTACGGGCAGGGGCCGTTCAGCGTCCCAGGCGATTTCACAAGGCCCAACGAAGCCTATTTCGCCTTCGCCGACCGATGCCTGGAGCTCGCAGGAGCCCACGGAATCCAAGTGCTGCTGGCGCCCATCTACTTGGGCTATGCGGGCGGGGCGGATGACGAGGGTTGGTACCACGAGGCCCTAGCCCATGGTGTGGAGGCCTGCCGCGCCTATGGTCGCTATGTGGGCGAGCGCTATGGTCGCTATGACCATCTGATCTGGCTCATGGGCGGCGATCGCAACCCGGGCGCAGCGCTCCCGCACGTGAATGCCGTGGTTGCGGGCATCCAAGAGCACGACCGGCGCCACCTCTTCAGCGCGCATGTTGCGCCAGAGAGCTCGCCCGCAGTCGAATACGGCCCAGGAGGCTGGCTGACGCTCAATGCCACCTACAGCTACAACATCGTGCATCGCATGCTCCTGGCTGACCGCAATCGGCAGCCGACCAGGCCCTTTTTCCTGATCGAATCCACCTACGAGGGTGAGCACAACGCCACACCGCTCCAGGTTCGGCGGCAGGCCTACTGGGCCATGCTCTGCGGGGCCTGCGGCCAGTTCATCGGCAACCGGCCTATGTGGGGCTTTTTTGAAGGCTGGGAGGCGGCTCTGGACAGCCAGGCCGCACGGGAGATGGTGCACCTGCGCGCGCTGTTCGTCTCGCGGCCCTGGCATCGTCTGGTGCCCGATCAACAGCGGGAGCTGATTGTGGGCGGCTGGGGCGAACTGCGCGGATTGGATACCCTGGCCTCTGCTTGCACCGATGACCGACGCGTGGCCATCGCCTACTTGCCCAGCGCACGGGCGGTGACCGTCGACCTGGCCCAGATGGTGGCAGAGTGTGTGAGCGCCTGGTGGTTCGATCCGCGCAGCGGCGAGGCGCTTTGGGCCGGTGAATTTTTGGCACGCGGCCAGCCTACGCTGGCGCCTCCGGCGGACGGCGATTGGGCTCTGGTGCTGGACGATGCCGGGCTCGATCTTCCCGCCCCGGGCAGCGCGGGGT
>JAFGLK010000619.1 GCA_016928125.1 Anaerolineae bacterium | reverse complement strand
TGCAGGGCCGCCTGGACCTGCTGGCCGAGGTGGAGCGGCGCGTGATCTTGCCCCTAGAGGAACTGGGCTGCGATATCCTCAATGTAGGGCTGGGTTTGGCAGCGCTCCTGGAAGGCATTGAGATGGGCCACATCCCGCCTGAGCACGTCCCCGCCTGGATGCGTGCGGCGGCGAGTTCTGGGGATCTGGGCAGCGTGGCGCAGGCGGTCGAGCTGTTGGGCGCCGACGAGGCGGCGGCTTATCCAGCGTTGCGAGCGGCGGCCGATGGACCGCAGGCGCTGGCTGAGCGCTATCCAGCGATGCAAGATCTGGTCTTTACCGGAGGCCAGCGTACTCTGGGAAATGCTGGACACAGCAACGCCTTGTGGACTTTTTTGATGCCTTTTTCTCGCTTTTTCGGCCACTATGTCGGACAGCTCTACAAGATCGAGGCCGAGCTTCCGCCCGCAGGCGCAGACGAGCAGGCGTACCGCGCTTGCTTCCGCGAGGTGGTGCGGCGCGCACTCGAGCGCGAGTTCTTCTGGCTGTTGGGCAACGCTCTTTCCCAGTGCGCTTTCACCTTTGTGATCTTTAGCCGGGATGGGCAGGGGGAAACGCTATCAGAGGATGGGCTTCTCGTGCAGTTGCTGCGCCAGTACGGTATCGAGACCTCGCCGTCGGAGCTGCGCTGGTTCAGCCAGGCCTTCTGGGCGCAATCGATCGCCCTCAAGTGCCAGTACGGCTGGGAGCCGCCCTCGGCTCGCGACATGCCCCGGCGCATCTACGAGTCGCTCGCGCCCGTGCTGGAACGCGATCCGGATGAACTGCAACGTCTGATGGACCTGTTGATCGACGAGTGGAAGCGGCAGGCAGGCGCCGTGATGCGTCGCTTTGGATATCAGGTCGCCTGGTAGGATGCCCGTCAGAGACGAGCCTTGTGAGGAGTTGTGCCTAGAGATCACTCGCAGCGCCAACACCGGCCAGCGCCCCGCTGGTGAAAGCGAACTGCAGATTGTAGCCCCCGCAGGGGCCGATCACGTCCAATACCTCTCCAGCCAGGTGCAGGCCGGGCACCTTGCGCGAAGCCATCCCGACTGGGTCGACCTCCGTCACGGGCACGCCGCCGGTGGAGAGCTGGGCATGCTGGAAACCACGCGTGCCCCTGACCCGCAAGCGTATGTCAGACAGCTGCTCCAGCAGAGCGGCGAGCTCCTCGGGGGCTAACTGGTCCATGCGCACCTCGGGGGATAGGCCCCCAAGCCCTATGGCCACGGGCGGCGCCTTGGCGGGCATGACGGCTCCCAAGAGGACGCGCAAAGGAATCGGTTCCCGGCGCATGCGCTCCAACAGAGCCTCCAAGGCATCGCGATGCTCCCCGATCAGATCGAGACAAAGCGTCAGCTCTTCCCCTAGATGTGTGCTGACCAGGTGGCTCAGGTCCATGGCGGCCGGGCCGCTCAGACCGGTATCCGTGAATAGCGCGTTGCCCACGCTCTCGCCCAACAACTGGTTCCCCGCGAACACCTTGAGCCCCACGTCCATGCGCACTCCCTGGAGCTTGTGCAAGGGACGCATGTCGGCCACGATGGGCACCAGGGCGGGCTCCACCGGCGCGATGGTGTGGCCGAGGTGAGCTAACACGGCGAAAAAGTTGCCGTTTGACCCCAGGGCGGGATAGGCTTTGCCGCCGGTAGCCACGATGGCGCGGTCCACACTGTAGCTATGCTCCGGCCCGCCGGCGACCAAGGTCAGTTGCCCTCTTCCCGGCTCGATGCCGCTGATCTTGGTCTTGAGGTGCACGTCGACCCCGGCCACGTCCAGGGCCGCGGCCAACGTGTCGGCCACGGTCGCCGCCGAGTTGGATAGGGGATAACACCAGCCATCCGAGGTGGCATAGGTGAGGATGCCCAGTTCCTCCAGGCGCCCCAGAGTCGTGTGCTGGTCATAGCGCGCCAGGGCGATTTCGACGAAGCGAGGGTCGGCGCAGAGATAGCGATCGGCGCGCACGTTCAGGTTGCTGATATTGCAGCGGCCATTGCCCGTGACGGTCAGCTTGCGGCCCACCATAGCATTCGTATCGAAGATCAACACCTGGGCGCCCAGGCGCCTGGCTTCCAGCGCGGCCATGATGCCGGCTGGGCCAGCGCCCACGATGCCGATGGTTACCCGTGCCATGACGTTACCCTCTCGGCTTAATGAGGCGAGCAAAGCGGAGCGCGTCTCGGGCGCAGGTCATGATGCCGCCCGCATAGCCCGAACCCTCGCCCAGCAGATAGAGGCCGCGCACCGAAACCGACTCGCAATTCTCGTCGCGCAGGATGCGGACGGGACTGGACGTGCGACTCTCGAGGCCGATCAAAACGCCTTTCTCGACGAATCCCGGTATGGCGCGATCAAAACGCGCGAGCGCCGATTTGAGAGCGGGCACAGCGGTCTCGGGAAGCACCTCGTCCAGGCGCCCAGGCGCCACGCCGGGACGATAACTTGTCTCGGGCAGGCTCGTCGAGGCGCGCTCGCCCAAATCGGCAGCCCGCTGCGCCGGAGCGATATAGCCTCCGCCCCCAGCCTCATAGGCGCGCTGCTCCAAGTCGCGCTGGTAGGCGATGGCCTCCAAGGCCGTGAGCCCCCGTCGTCCTGGATCCACGGCAGCTACGATGGCGCTGTTCGACCAGGCTGCATCCCGCGCATAATGGCTCATGCCGTTCGTCACCTGCCCCTCCAACTCGCTGGAGGCGCACACCACCTGGCCACCCGGACACATGCAAAAGGTATAGACGCCCCTGCTCTCGTACTGATAGCTCAAGCGATAGTCGGCCGCGGGCAGCACCTGAGCCGCCTCAGCGCCATACTGCGACTCGTTAATGTAATCTGCGGCGTGCTCAATACGCGTCCCCAGCGCAAAAGGCTTGGCCTGCATGTCCACGCCGGCGCTGTGCAACATCTCGACCGTGTCGCGCGCGCTGTGACCGATGGCCAGGATGAGGCCCTCGGTAGCGAGCTGCCCCTCCGATGTCGTCACGCCCACCAACCGTCCCTCTGAAACCTGAATCTGCGTCAGCTTCTGCCCAAAGTGCACCTCGCCGCCAAGGTCCTCGATCTGGCGG
>JAFGLK010000618.1 GCA_016928125.1 Anaerolineae bacterium | reverse complement strand
GGTCTCCACCGAGCTGGAGAAGATCGGCCTGACCGCCATCAATGTGAACATCCGCGATATCCAGGACGAAAGCGGATATATCGAGGCGTTGGGCAAAAAGGCCGCTGCGGAGGCGATCAACCAGGCCATGGTGGACGTGGCCGAGCAGGAGCGCATCGGGCAGACGGGCGTGGCTGAGCGGGCGCGCGACCGACGACGCGCCGTGGCGGCTGCCGAGGCGGCCGCGGTGATCGGCGAAAAGCAGGCCGACCGCGATCGGCGTCAGGTGACTTCCGAACTGGAGGCCGACGCCGTGCAGGCCGAGTCGCAGAATCAGGCCAAACAGGCGGGCTACGTGGCCGAGCGGAACGTGGCCGAGGAGATGGCCCGCCAGAGGGCGCAGGAGGCAGCTCGTGTTGCGGATGGCGCCATCCGCGTGGCCGAGGAGAACGCCCAGCGCCAGGCTGAGGACGCCCGCGCCACGCGCGAGGAGGCTCGCCTGCGGGCGGAGGTGGTGGTGCCGGCTGAGGCGGATCAGCGCCAGGTGCTGATCCAGGCCGAGGCGGAGCGACAGCGCCGCGTCCTCATCGCCCAGGGCGATGCAGAGGCCATCGTCGCGCGCATGCGCGCCGAGGCGCAGGGCATCGAGACCATCCTCAATGCCAAGGCCGAGGGCTACCGTCATCTGATCCAGGCCAGCAACGCCTCGCCCCAGGACGCGGCCGCCTTGCTCGTCATCGAGAAGCTGGTGGAGGTAGCGGGTGTTCAGGCGCAGGCCATCCAGAACCTGCCGATCGAGAAGATCGTGGTGTGGGACGGCGGCTCGGGCGAGGGCGGCCTGAACCATCTGGGACAGCGCTTGATGGGCGCGCTGCCGCCCATGCACGAGCTGGCCAAGCTCGCCGGGCTGGAGCTGCCCGAGTTTCTGGGCCGTCTGGAGGCCGCCATGAGCGACGAAGGCGCGCCGGAACCGCCAGCCGAGGCGTCTTCGGATGAGTCCGAGGAGGCGGTCGCCAAATAGTGGGCAACAAGTGAAGGCGTGTCATCGCCTGAAGAAATCGCAGGCGGGCTGGTCAGAGCCAGACTCTGACCAGCCCGCTTTGTTGATCAGATGAGCGTGCGCTGCGAGGGAGGCTCCTCTTCCATCGGGCCGCGGTAGAGCTTGGTCTCGTGCATGTAGCTTCGCCCGGTGAAGGCGCTGCCGTCCTCCTCCGTGCGCTCCAGGTGATCCACCGCGCCCCGAACGTCGGCATCAAAGCGATCGGCGTTGCTGAGGGTGATCGCTTCCAGGGTCATGGGCACCACAGGCGAGCCATGCTCCAGCTTGCCGTGGTGCGCCAGAATGGCGTGCAGGAGCTGCATCTTGAGCGGCTCGCTCAGGCCGCCCATGGCGTCGATGGCCCGCTCGACCATGGCCGCGCCGATGTAGAGGTGCGACCACAGCTCGCCCGCCTCGGTCAGATCGAACGAGACGGGGTCATAGGCCGAGATCTTGCCCAGATCGTGCAGAATCGTCGCCGTGATAGCCAGATCGCGATGGAGCTCGGGATAGAGATCGCAGGCTGTCTGCACCAGACGAGCCACATCCAGGGTGTGTTCGAGCAGCCCGCCCACGCAGGCATGGTGATTGTATTTGGCGGCGGGGGCACGCACAAAGCGGGCATAGGTCTCCTCGTCGAACACGGCGGTCAGCAAGGAGACCAGCTCGGGATCGGCGATGCTGGCCCGCAAGGCCTCGAACTCGCGGGTCAGGGTCTCGTGCGGGCGCCGGGCCGTGGGCAGGAACTCGTCCAGTTGGGACAGCTCGGCTGGCGCGATACGATCGATATTGACCTGGATCTGTCCGCGATATTCATCCACTCGGCCGCTCACCTCTACGCCGCGGCCCACCTCCAGCGCATCCAGCACGTGGCCGGGCACGTCGAAAAAGACGCCGGGGATGGAGCCAGTGCGGTCGGCCAGGGTGACGCGCAGCATCAAGGTGCCCTGGCGGGTGCGGCTGGCGCTCTTTTCGCGCAGCAGGAATTGCTGCTTGGTGAGCATGCTGTTGAGATGCAATCGAACAACAGGAATGCGGGGCATGGCGTTTCTCTTTCTATTCGCGATAATCTGCGCATCCTGCTTGGCGAGCTCTTGCGCAGGGCCAGCAGCTCGCCCGCAGGCTCTGCAGTTGATTATAGCATGGTCTGGGCCGGACCCCAATCCCAGCGCCAAGTGGAAAGCGCAGCGCCCGCAGCCGCGCCTTGACCGAGCCCTGAGCTCACACTAGAATCGGCACAAGGACACTCCGGCACCGATGCGTCGCGGATCGCCGAGAGGATGGGGCCATGATCTTCCCTGGACATGTGGCGGCTGCGTTTCTGGTGAGCGAGGCCCTCGGCGTCGACCGCCGCGGGGCGCTGGCGGCCAGCATGTTCCCCGATACGGTAGACAAGCCGGTGCGCTGGCTCTTGGGCCTGACGCCCAACGACCGCATCCCGGCCCACACCGCCCTGGGGCTGCTCTTGAGCACTTTCGTCGTCAGCCGTTTTGGGGATCAACGGTTCACCCAGGGATGGATGGCCGGCTATATCGCCCACCTCTTTTGCGACGAGATCAACGCCCATCTCAACCCGGGGCGAATCTATCTCTGGTGGCCCTTTCGACGCTATCGCCTGCACACCGGCCCCACCGGCCTGCAGAGCAGCTTGAACGATTTTTCACGCCTCTCGATGCTGGTCGAGGGGGCCATGACGGCGCTGGCGCTGGCGGCGTGGGCGAGGCGTCGCCGCCGGGCGGCCGACCGCACAGGAACATGAGCGCCCGATCGCGGGCGGGAAAGGCGGGGGCCATGCGCGCAGTGGACATCATCGCGAAAAAGCGGGATGGCGAGGAGCTGACCCGGGACGAGATCACCTTCATGGTGCAGGGCTATGCCCGCGATGAGATCCCGGACTATCAGATGTCGGCCTGGGCGATGGCGGTGCTGCTCAAGGACATGACTGCGCGTGAGACGGCAGACCTGACGCTGACCATGGTCGCTTCGGGGGAGACGCTCGACCTGCACCATGTGGCTCCCCTGCTGGTAGACAAGCACTCGACCGGCGGGGTGGGCGACAAGACGACCTTGGTGGTGGCGCCGCTCGTGGCCGCCACGGGCCTGCCGGTGGCCAAGATGTCTG
>JAFGLK010000617.1 GCA_016928125.1 Anaerolineae bacterium | reverse complement strand
CAGCAGCCCTGGCTGGTGGGCTGCAATTTCATCCCCAGCACGGCCATCAACCAGCTCGAGATGTGGCAGGCCGACACCTTCGACCCTGCCACCATCGACCGCGAGCTGGGCTGGGCCGCCGACCTGGGCATGAACACGGTGCGCGTCTACCTGCATGACCTGGCCTGGCAGACCGACCCGGCGGGGTTCATGGCCCGGCTGGACCAGTTCCTGGCCATCGCTGCGGGGCGCGGCATCCGCCCGCTGCTGACCATCTTTGACGATTGCTGGAACGACGACCCCCAGCCTGGGCCGCAGCCCGCGCCCAAGCCGGGCGTACACAACTCGGGCTGGGTGCGCTCTCCCGGCTCCGTGGTCGTGCGCGACCCCAGCCGTTGGCGTCGCCTGGAGGCCTATGTGGGCGCAGTGGTGGGCGCCCTGGCCGACGACGAGCGCGTCTTGATGTGGGACCTCTACAACGAGCCCGGCAACAGCGGCATGGGCGCCGATTCGCTGCCCTTGCTCAAGGCCGCCTGCGATTGGGCGCGCGCAGCGGATCCCAGCCAGCCGCTGACGGTGGGCTGGTGGCGCGCCGACCTGGCCGAGCTGAACGCGCTTCAGCTCGCCGCCTCGGACGTGATCTCGTTTCACCATTACCAGTCGCCGCAGAGCCTGGTCGCGTTGATCGCCGCGCTCAGAACGCACGGCCGCCCCCTGGTGTGCACCGAGTACATGGCGCGGCGCAATGGCTGCACCTTTGCCACGCATCTGCCCATCTTCAGGCGGGAGCGCATCGGCTGCTACAACTGGGGCCTGGTGGCAGGCAAGACCAACACCATCTATGCCTGGGATGAGCCCCATCCCGAGGGCGAGCCGCCCCTCTGGTTCCATGATATCTACCGCGCCGATGGGACGCCCTACCGGCGCGATGAGGTGGCGTTGATCCGCGAATTGACCGGAGCAGGCTAGAATAGAGCTGTTGGCCGTGACCCACTGGGGTTCATGGCGTCATATAGTTTGGGGTGCGCAGTCGTCTCTCATCGTCCCAGGCGCGGCCCTTTTTCGTGTATCGGTTCAGGAGATGGGGGTGCAAGATGCAGACTCGAGTGCAAGACCTGGGAGTTCAGCTGAGACGCTGGTGGGGTGTTCTGATCCTGGCGCTCCTGATGGCGCTGCTGGTGCTGGGTCCCCTCGCGCAGGCGCAGCCCCCGGCGGGCCGCGATGCCCCGCAGGCGCCGGCCCAGTCCGAGCCGCCCCCTGCCCTGGCGGATGAGGCCGCCTCGGGGCCGGGGCTCGCGCAATCGAACACGCTGTTTTTGCCGCTCATCTTCGCCGACGGCGAGCTCGTGCCCGACCCGAGCCCCACACCCACCTGGCCCATCGCCGACTGCTATGAGGCGCTCGTCAATGGCGGCTTTGAGGACGGCACCACCGGATGGGTGATTCCCGCCACGGCCTACAGCGCAGAGCTGAGCACCGACGTGGTGCGCACCGGCACGCAGTCGCTACGCATGGGCATCGTGGACATCGCCGACAACATCCAGAGCTACTCGGATGCCCAGCAGACGGTGACGATTCCGAACGTCATCGCCAGCGCGACGCTGCGCTTCTGGCTCTATTCGCTGAGCGGCGACGCGGGTCCGGTGCCGACGCCTCTGCCGCGCGACGCGGGCGTCCAGCCGTTGCAGGATCTCGAGTATGATGTGCAGTATCTGCTGATCCTGGACGAGACCGACCAGTGGATCGACACCCTGATGTGGCACGCGCGCGACGACCAGCAGTGGCTCTCGTACGAGTACAACCTGGCGGGCTATGCGGGCCAGACGATCAAACTGCAATTCGGCGTCTACAACACGGGCGCGGACGGGGTGACCGCCATGTACCTGGACGACGCCTCGTTCGAGATCTGCTACGCGGCGGATACGCCCACGCCGACGGAGACGTCTACGCCCACGGACACGGAGACGCCCACCGAGACGGCCACGCCGACGGACACCGAGACGCCGACCGAGACGGCCACGCCGACGGACACCGAGACGCCGACCGAGACGGCGACCGAGACGGCCACGCCCACCGAGACCGAGACGCCCACCGAGACGCTCACGCCCTCCATCACGCCGACGGCCAGCGACACGCCCACCCTCTCGCCGATCACCTGCTACGAGGCGGTGGTCAACGGGGGCTTTGAAAGCAACGTCGCCTGGGTCATCCCCGATACGGTGTATGACGCCGCGTACAGCACCGGCCAGGCGCACACGGGAGCGCGCTCCATGCGCACGGGGATCCTCAATCTGGCCAACAATGTCTACAGCTACTCGAGCGCCCAGCAGACGGTGACCATCCCGACTGGCATCGACAGCGCCACGCTGCGCTTCTGGCTCTACCCGCTCAGCGGCGACGCGCAGGTGGTGCCCACCCCCTACCCGCGCTCGGCGGGCATCAACCCCTTGCAGCAGCTCTCCTACGATGTGCAATACGTGCTGCTGCTCGACACGGCGGGCGAGTGGATCGATACGTTGGTATGGCACGCGCGCAACGACGCCCAATGGCTCTACTACGAGTTCGACCTGGCGGGCTATGCTGGGCAGACCATCAAGCTCCACTTTGGGAGCTACAACACCGGCTACGGCGGCGTGACGGCCATGTATGTGGACGACGTCTCGCTGGAGATCTGCTACGGCGGAGGCGCCACCTTCACGCCCACCGCGACCGCGACGCACACCTGGACGCCGGTGGCCACGGCGACGGCGACGTGGACGCCTGTGCCGGGCTCCTGCTATGAGGCGCTGGTCAACGGCGGCTTTGAGGAGGGCTCGACCGGCTGGTACCTCCCGATCACCGCCTACACCGCGAGCGTCAGCACGGCGCTGCCGCGCAGCGGCGCGCGCTCGCTGCGCATGGGCATCCTGAGCACCTGGGAGAACACCTACAGCTACTCGGATGGACAACAGACGGTGACCATCCCGAGCGGCATCAGCAGCGCCACGCTGCGCTACTGGCTCTATCCGCGGAGCGGGGACGCTGGCACCGTGCCCACGCCCTACCCGCGCCTGGCGGGCGTCAGCCCGCTGCAGAACCTCCAGTATGACGTGCAGTATCTGCTGATCCTGGACGCCAACGACGAGTGGATCGACACGCTGATGTGGCAGGCCCACAACCTCTCGCAGTGGGTCTACTACGAGTTCGACCTCTCGGCCTATGCGGGCCAGACGATCACGCTGCAGTACGGGGTCTACAACACCGGCTATGGCGGGGTGACGGCCATGTATCTCGACGACGCCTCGCTGGAGATCTGCTTGCTGCCGTAGCTACACCGTAGCTACAGTGAGTGAGGTGCCCGGCACTTGCCAGGGCTGGCGTACGCCAGCTGCTGGCGAGTGCCGGCCACCTGATAGCACACCCAAGACCTGTCCTGTCTCTCTGATCCGGCAGGTCACTCCGTGTCACGCGAATCCCAGACGAAT
>JAFGLK010000616.1 GCA_016928125.1 Anaerolineae bacterium | reverse complement strand
CTGGAGGCGCGCCGGGCCTGATCTTTGGCGCGCGCTTGAGCCATACTTCTTCTTCTGGAGTGTGAACCATGCAAGCCAAGACCTATCGTTACCGACCGGCAGGCGGCATCGAGATCATCACCGTCGATGTGCCCGACCCCGGGCCGGGCGAGGTGCAGGTGCGCGGCGGGGCCTGCGGCATCTGTGCCTGGGACCTGTATACATTCAAATATGGCGCCTCGGCCCCCTACGCCGCGCCGCCGGGACACGAGGGCGTGGGCTATGTGACCGCCTTGGGCAACGAGGTCGTGGGCCTGGCCGAGGGCGACCGGGTGGTGGGCGGCGGCGCCGCGACGGCGCGCAACCTCAAGGCCGCTCAGGTGTATCGTCTGCCCGATTCCGACCTGCCCGATATCCACTGGCTGGTGGAGCCCGTCTCGTGCGTGGTGACCGGTGTGGATCACTGTCATCTGCAGATCGCAGACAGGCTGGCCGTGGTGGGCTGCGGGTTCATGGGGCTCATGCTGGTGCAGTGCCTGGCCCATTCCTACGCCGAGCAGTTGGTGGCCATCGACATCGATCCCCAACGTCTGGAGCTGGCCAAGGCCTATGGCGCCCAGCACGCGCTGAATCCCAGCCTGCCCGAGTTTGGCGAGCAGATCACCGCGCTCAAGGGCGGGGGCTTTGACACGGTGGTGGACGCGTCGGGGGCCCAGGCCGGGCTCGATCTCAGCACGCAACTGGTCAGACGCGGCGGGCGCATCAATCTCTTTGGGTGGGTGCATGGCCAGGCTCACTTTCCGGGGGACCAGTGGCACCTGGGCGGCTACACGGTAGTGTGCTCCTCGCCGGCCTCCAGGCTGCGCGATCCGTTTCCTGCGGCCATTCGCCTGATCCACACCGGCATGGTGAACCTGGAGCAACTGGTGACCCACGTGGCGCCTCTGGACGACCTGGCTCCGCTGCTGGGGCGGGTGACGCGGGGTGAGATGCCGGACTATATCAAGGGCGTCATCAGCCTGGACTGATGCGGCCCTCTTTCGGAGGGAGTAGAGCGCTTGCGAATCACCCAGATCGACTGTACCTTTGTGCGAGTACCTTTCTCGCGGCCCTACCATCCCGCCTGGCTGCCGGGTGAGGTCGAACACAGCCGCACCTACAATCTGATGCGCATCCATACCGACGAGGGCTTGGTGGGCGTGAGCCCGGGCCCAGCTCAGAGCGTGGTGGACCGTGCCTCGGCCTATCTCGTAGGGCAGGATCCGCTCGACCTGCAGGCCCATCTCCAGTTCCTGCGCCGGCTGCGCTTTGGCGGGATGAGCGTGGGTGGCATCGAGAATGCCCTGTGGGACCTGGTGGGCAAGATTCACGGCCTCCCGCTCTACCGCCTGTTTGGCGGCCGGGCCGAGCGGTTCATGGCCTATGCCAGCCTTACCGAGGTGGGCGCGCCTGAAGGCCGCGCGGAGGACGCGCTGCGCTTTCTGGAGCGAGGCTATCGGGCGATCAAGCTGCGCTTGCGGGGCATCGAGCCCCGCGAGGGGATCCGCCTGGTGGAGGCCGTGCGGCAAGCCGTGGGGCAGCGCATGGCGATCATGGTAGACGCCAATCAGGCCCATGTGACCGTGCCGGGCAGCCTCCCGACCTGGTCGCTACAGACGGCCACCTGGGTGGCGCGAGAGCTCGAGCAACTCGATGTGCTCTGGCTCGAGGAGCCGCTGACGCGCTACGAGTTCGACCATCTGCACGCCCTGTGTGAGGCGGTGGAGATTCCCATCGCCGGCGGCGAAAGCCTTCCGGCGCTGGACGTATTCAAGCTGGCGCTGGACAAGGGCGCCTATGACATCCTCCAGCCTGACGCCGTGCACGGCATCTCGCAGCAGTTGCGCCTGACGGTCTTGGCCGAGGCGTATCACACGCCGCTGGTTCCACACACGGCGCCGGGCAGCGTCTATGCCAATATGCACGTCATGGCAGCCTCGGCCTCGCCCATGCGCTACCTCGAGTTCATCGACGATCCGCCGGTCTTTCCTGCGGGTCATTTCTACGATCTGGTGTGTGAGGAGGATGCGCCATGGGTGGATCCCGAGGGGACCATCGGGTTCACGGGCAAGCCCGGGCTGGGCTACGATTGGAATCTGGAGGCGGCCCGACGCTATCCAGCGTAGTGGGGAGGAGTTCCTGATGGTGGCTTGGCAAGACGTTGCCGTCGTCCTGGCCGGGTATATGCTGGGCTCGATCCCCTTTCCGTATCTGGTGACCCGCTGGATTACGGGCCAGGACATACGCTTTGTGGGCAACGGCAACGTGGGCGCGCGCAACGTCGCCCGGGTGGCTGGCCTGGCGCCGGCCGTGGTCACCGTGCTCCTGGATGCGGCCAAGGGGGCGGGCGCCTACTGGATTGCTGCGCGCTGGGGGAGCTGGCCCTGGATAGGGTATGCCGCCGGCTTGGCGGCCCTGCTGGGCCACTGGTTCCCGATCTGGCTAAGAGGACGCGGCGGCGTCGGTCAGGCCGTCATCACCGGTTATGCGCTGGCGCAGTGGCCCTTTCTTATCCCCATAGCCGTGCCCATCTTTGTGGTGGCCCGGCTCGTGGTGCCCTACTTTAACCTGGCCTATGCGTTGGCGGCATTGTTGGGCATCGCGCTGGTGTTGTGGAGGGGCGGCTCCGTTTGGAATGTGGCTTATGTGGTCTCGCTGCTGGCCTGCGCGATTGCGAAAAAGCAAATCGACGCGCCACGACAGCATGCTCTGCTGGCCAGCGCGGCCACGCCGGACGCCGATCTAGACAGAGGGACCAATCCGCCATCGGCCTGAGGAACTCTCAGCAACTCGTGGAGTTGGGGGCACGCAGGATCAGGATAGGCGGTCCGGAATGCGGTTGCGCTGGCGCACCAGGTCCAGCCAAGCGAGCAGGTCGCGGGTCACGTGGATGGCGAACTCGGCGTCCGCGTCGACGGGCGGCTCGCCGCGGTGCACCGTATCGTTGCGCAGATCGTTTAGCTCACTAAAGGCCCGCCACAAAGCATGGTTATCCCGCTTGAGGCTGAACCCCGTGTAGCGGCGCAGCAGCACCTCGAGTTTGGAGGTGAGGCTGCGCGTCGAAAGCTGATGGTCGATCTCGCGATCCGCAAGGCCCCGCTTTTGCATACCCTGGGTCAGCAGGGCCGATGCCGCGGCCTCGATGGCCGTGTGGCAGGTGGCAATCGCCTGGCGCGGAAAGCGCTGGGTCAGAGCGCGCTCGGCCTCGACCAGTAGATCGTCCGCCAGGCCCAAGGGCTGCTCCTTGGCCAGAGCCTGCGCGAGCTCCTGGTACCAGGCTTGATCTTGCTCAAGCAGGTCAAAGGTCTCGGTTTGAGCCTGCTCCTGCTCCAGGAGATCGTCCTGTAGAGGGTCGTCGCGCAAGAGCTCGCCCTGCTCGCTGCGGACGGTGATATCGATGTCGTCGCGCCGCAGATCGGATATGTGGTAGAGGTGTGCCTTGTAGCGCACGATCGCGATCAGGTTGTTAAAGGCCTCCAAGGCCAGCTCCGCAAAGGGCGCACGGATACGCTCCAGCGCCGCATCGCTGGCCAGGTTGAGCTCAGCCGACAAGGGGCGCACGATGGTGGCGCATGAATTGATTGAGCCTAATGCCGCCACGTTGCGGCCAAAGACCACCCGCAGCACAAAGGGATGATCGTACCAGGTGTAGGATGTAAAGCCCTCGCCCGCGCCGCCTTCCGGTAGGGACTGGGCCAGTTCGGGTCGAGACGAGATGGAGATAAAGGGTGTGAAGCTCAGTTCAGAGACGTGGACATCAACGAGGCCTTTCGAGGTCTGCACAGAATAGACCTCTCCACGCAGGCCGAAGGGTAGGCTGGCAAAGGCAACAAGAGCGGGCATCCGAATCTACCCCCATGTGAGGATTGGCGATGCGGGCGTGTGCTTAAGCGCACCCGATCTCAGGGTTGCGTGGCCACAGCGAACTCGGGGCATCACCAATCTTTGGATGTGAGACTGCTGCGCAGGCGTTTGATCAGGCCGCGGCGGCGTTTGCGTTCCAGACGAGTCTGTTTGGAGGCGTGATTCGCTCTGGTCGGGATGCGCCTGCGCCGCATCTTGAGACTCTGATCGATCAGCAGGCGAAAACGCTCCAGCGCATCCTCGCGGTTGCGCAGTTGGCTGGATGTAGCTTGGGAGAAGATATGCATCACACCGCGCTTGTCGACATAGCTCCGCAAGCGCCGTTGAATGAGCGCCTTCTGCTCGTCGGTCAGGCTGGACGAGCCCCGGACGTCAAAGCGCAATTCGACTTGGGTGGCAGTGCGATTCACGTTCTGTCCGCCCGGACCGCCCGACCGGGAGAAATGAAAGCTCAGCTCATCCATCGGGATGGAGAGGCTGTTATTGATCCGGATCATCTCGTCTCAGGTCCTATCTGCCTGCTCTATGCCATCCAACCACATCATGACACGCTCAGGTTTCAGGTTCTCGCCCATGGTGCGCAGGCGCGCCCTACCTTGCAGGCTCGCATAGGCCGCTTCTATCCAGTCGCGCGGGAATAGCCCTCCAGCACTGGCGATCATCGCCCAACGTGGGGCTAGCAACGCTGCACTCACGCGCAGGTCGCCATAGGCGCGCAGCGCGGGCACGAACAGCTCGCCCAGATAGGGATCATCCTCGTCGGCTGGCAGATCGGCGCAGATGCGCGTCGGCACGTCACAAAGCGCTGCCGCGAGCATCGCCCAGGGGCCGGCGCCTCTCAGGCCGATCAGACCCACCTCGCCGGTCGAGGTCGCACGCAGATAGATGAGACCGGTGAGCACGTCTTGCACCCGTTGTCCCAGCAGAGCCGGGTTGAAGGTGAGCCAGAACCAATCGCCGTCGTGCCGTGGCTGCACCTGGGCCACCTCGGGCGCCGAGGCCTCGCGGCCCGCGCGTTGCGCTCGATGGATGGCCCCCGTGTCGAACGGCTCCAAGGCGAGCACCGTGCATCCGCGCTCCAGCAGCGCCACGATCAGCGCGCCCGGATCGCCATAGCTATCTTGCAGGCCCTCGCGACCGGCGTGATGCACCATCAGCCAGGTATCTCGCACCTCACCATCTGGCGGAGCGTAGAGCGTCGCGGGCACGCGATCGCCCAGACCACGACGCCCCAGGATCACCTCCCGCGAGCGCCAGCCAGGACCGTTGACCCAGTCAGCCGTCTCCACTAGCACATCGTCGGCCTGGGGCACTGAGGCCTCGAGCACATGCTCGAGGCGCGCGCATGTGATCTCGCGCAGCCTCTCTAGCTGTTCGGGCGTCCCGGGCATCAGAGCGCGCAGGCGCTCCTCGGCGCGCTGTCGGAAGGCGCGCTCCACGTCGGCGCTCTCCGGAACAGCCGTCGGATAGATGCGCATGCGCTCGTCTGGCTCGACGACAAAGGCCTTTTCCGCCGCCTCGTCGAGCTCCTGCCCCAGGAACCAGCGCGCGAACCAACGATAGACGTGATCCCTACTCTGGGCGTTGTAGTTGTGTACCTCATCCACTTGAGCCCAGGCCAGCCGCTCCTCCGCCCCGAACAGCCGGTAGATGCTCCGAATGGCGGGATACTCAATCTGCGGGGTATTGACCGTCCAGTCCCCTGTGGCCGAAACCATCAGCAACGGGCGTGGCGCAGTCAGTGCGCCGATCTCGACGTTATACGTCTGCGTGCGCAGTCCAGGGGTGTTCTCGCAGACGCAGCCTCCCTGGAAATGAGCCGAGATCATGTTGACGGGCGCGGCCACTCGGATGCGCTCATCGATGGCCGTCACCATGAAAGTCTGCGTGCCCCCGCCCGAGGCCCCCGTGCAGCCGATTCGCTCCGGATCCACGTCCTCGAGGCTCTGCAGGAAATCGATCGCGCGGATGCTGTTCCAGGTCTGAAGGGCCATGGGTGAGAGGCCCCACAGGGCGCCGCGCAGTGTGGCGAAGCGGTGCTGCGGCTCGCCGTTGCGGTGGGGAACCTGCACGCTGTCATTGTAGCCCACCATGTCGTAGGCCAGCGCGACCATTCCCAGGCGTGCGAAGGTGATGCAGCGCGCCCGGATCGAACCGAGGGGCTGATGTTCCAACCGCCCTCTGGACCAGTGGCCATGGGGATTGAGGATGGCGGGACAGGGCCCCTTCGCACGTCTCGGCCGGTAGAGATTGCCCGTGCAGTAGAACCCCGGCCAGCTCTCAAACTGCACCCCCTCAATGGTATAGTCGTCATAGGTCAGCCGGCCTGAGATCTGGGCCTTGAGCGGGGCACGCTCTGGCATAGGCCACAGCCCCTGCACGCACAGTAGATGTCGACGCAACCAGGCCGCCCGCGTTTCCCACGCCGCCAACGTCTCATAGCTCGGAAAGCGATAGGCCATATCGCCGTGTCGCGCCGCCAGATAGCGAATATCAAGCTCTGGCAGAGAATCAGACTCCTCGTTCATAGCCAATTCCTCATCTTGTCTCCACCGCAAGGGCGCGCAGGCTTGGCTCAATCGAGTCCGTAGAGCTCCACGGCGTTATCATGCAACATCTTGCGCACCAGAGCGGATGCAGCCGTCTCGCTCAGGTAGTCGCGGCGCACCTTGGCCTCCAGCACGTCGGCCAAACAGGAACGCGCCATCTCCAGATGCCCATAGATCATCTCGGGCCAACGCACGTCCGAACCAAAGGCCAGCAGCCGCGCGCCGGGCACCAGATCGATCCACTCGCTCAGCCCTTGCCGGCTAGCCTCCATCGAGATGACATAAGCCCAGGCCATGTTCAGATAGACGTTCGGGCAATGCTTGCCCATCATGCCCAGCTCGCGCACATAGGGATAGCCCATGTGAAAGAGATCGAACTTGACCGCCCGAAAACGATGGATGAGCGGCAGCAGGTGGATCGGATTCGAGTCGGGCACCCAGCCCCAGGTGGTTTGCACGCCGGTGTGGATCTGAAAGACCAGGCCCATCTCCTGCGCCAGCTCTCCCAGAAAAAAGATGAGGTGATCCTGGAAGCGCTTCACCTCGCCCTGATCGGGCTCCTGGCCGCGTAGCGCGCGCTCATAGATCACTCGTGCCTCAGCCTCGGGCACCGGTTCGGAGTCGAGCGTGCGCGAATAGGCGTGAGCCAGCTTGATGCCGCACGCGCCGCGTGTGATATAGCCGCTGGTGTACGCTGCCAGGGCGCTCTTGAGCTCGCCCAGTGTGGCCACGGCGCTGTCGCACGCAGCCGCAAAACGCTCGCGCACGCCTCGGTCGAGCAATTCGAGGGCGCTCTCCATGCGCAGCGTCGCGGTAAAGTAGCGCGGCTCCCAGTCCTCATACCAGGGCACGTTGCGAACCTGGGTGCGCAGTCCACAGACATCCTCGGTGACCCAGCGATACCAATCGGGCTCCGCCGTCTTGGCCACGATCGCCGCGTTCACCGCAGCCCAGTTCTCGTCGGTCAGCTCTGGAGCCTCCAGGTCAAAGAACTTGCGATAGGCAACCAGATTATGTCGCCAATAGGATGTGTTCCCCGCTCGTTGGATCGCTCGCCGTAGAACGGCCCAGCGGTCGGCATCGCTCTCGCAATGGCCATAGATGTCCTCGTACTCCTGGCCTGGGGCGCCGATCTCGGCCATGATCTCGCGGTTGAAGTAGGAGCGCATGCTGAACAGGTTGCGATCCAGCGCATAGTACTCGCGCTCCAGATTCGTGTGCGAGTGACAGTCAACGGTGCGCAACGCGCGCATTTCCTCCAGAAGCCTATCGCGCAGGTTGGCCATAGCGTCTCCCTTGGGACCTTGACATGGTGTTCCTCATGTTAGGTGCTGGCTCACGGAATGTCAAGAATGACGTCCGGCGCCGCGCAGGCGAGTTCGCTCACCTGAAACCGCAGCTTGAGGATCACGCAGCAATTCGAACCGAACCCAGAAACGCAGGGAGCGCAGTGTACCCATGCCTACGCCTCGGGCTGCTGAGGGCTTGTTGCACGCTCGCCCAAACGCCCCAACGCGGCAATTGACGCACCCCTGTGAGCATGCTAGAATGCCGTCGCTCCAATTTCCCATGATTGGGCTATAGAAGACATCTGTAACCAAACGAAAGCCGTGCGATGCCACGTAGATTGTATCGGCAAGAGCGCTTGAACGCCACGCTCGAACGGCTGCGAGAGAGCGGTTATGTCTCGGTGGCGGAGCTAAGCCAAGCATTTGGGGTGTCCAGCGTGACCATCCGGTCCGATCTTGACCGTCTCGAGCGCGCCGGCCATCTGCTTCGCACCCACGGTGGCGCGGTCACGCTAAGCACGAGCGAGAGCGTTCTCTCCTTCGCCATGCGCCAACGCACCAATGTGGCAGCCAAGCAACGCATCGGGGCTGCTGCTGCCGAGCTCATCTCCGATGGCGAGGCGATCGTGATGGATGCCAGCACGACCAATTGGCATCTGGCGCGTTTTCTTGTTCCACGCCATGATCTCACCGTGATCACGACGGGCCTCTACATCGCCCTGGAGTTACTGCGTGCGCCGGGCATCTCGGTCATGATTCCAGGGGGACCTATCTGGCGTGAAGCAGCGGCTGTGGTCAATACCCCGGGGCAGGAGCCCGTCACCCATCCGATCCTCAATGTCGGCCATCTTCATCAGGGCTTTTTCAGTGGCCGAGGCTTCACCCTCGAGGAGGGGCTGACCGATCCCAACCATGATGAAGCAGATCTCAAGCGCCACCTGATCGCCTCGGTGCGCGAGGTCAATGTTCTCATCGATGCCAGCAAGTGGGGCAAAGTGGCCTTTGCATCCTGCGCCGCACTGGATGACATCGACCGCGTCATCACCGATGAGGAAGCGCCCGCCGAGATGGTGGCCGCCTTGCGCGATCGCGGAGTCGAGGTTATAGTGGCCTAGAAGGCGGCTGAGGAGCACCTATAGAAGCTCCTCAGCAGTTGGCGTGCGGCTTGGCTCAAAGGAGCGCTCTAGGGGAGGGGTGGCCAGAAGCGGTTCGTCGTGCGCCTGGTGGCGTGCCGCCATATCGCCAAGCGCCCGCACATCCGTCTTCGCGCCGCGGGTTTTTGTTTGCTCCGTGAGAGGAAAAGCTTGGATTTGAGGACCTTGTTCTAGGAGGGGCCATGCAGATTGAGCAGGAATATCGTATCCTTGCAGACCGGTTGACTGGCCAAGGGGTGGATGTTGGGGCCGTCAAGACGGCCCTCAAGGCCCAGGCGGTGGAGACCCCCTCCTGGGGCTATGCCGACTCGGGGACCCGCTTCAAAGTCTTTGCGCAGGAAGGTGTTCCTCGCAACACCTACGAGAAGCTCGAGGACGCGGCTCAGGTGCACAAGGTCACCGGCGTTGCCCCCTCTGTGGCCTTGCATATCCCCTGGGACAAGGTGGATGACTATGCAGATCTCCAAGCCCACGCCCGCTCCTTGGGCCTTGAGCTGGGGGCCATCAATCCCAATCTGTTCCAGGATGACGAGTACAAGTTGGGCAGCCTATGCCACCCTGATGCCGCCATTCGCCAGCGCGCCGTGAACCACGTGCTGGAATGCGTAGAGATCGCCAAGAGCGTGAATTCGGACATCATCAGCCTTTGGCTGGCAGACGGCACCAACTATCCTGGTCAGGACAACTTTCGTCAGCGTCGGCGCCGGTTGGTGGAGACGCTGCAGCAGATCTACGCGGCCATGCCAGCGCCGATGCGCATCCTGATCGAGTACAAGTTCTTCGAGCCGGCCTTCTACCATACCGACCTGGGCGATTGGGGGATGGCCCTCACGCTGGCCCAGAAGCTGGGCGAGCGCGCCCAGGTGTTGGTCGATCTGGGGCATCACCCCCTGGGCACCAACATCGAGCAGATCGTGGCGTTGCTCATCGATGAAGGCCGCCTGGGGGGCTTTCACTTTAACAGCAAAAAGTTCGCTGACGACGACCTGACTGTGGGCTCGATCAATCCCTATGAGCTCTTTCTCATTTTCAACGAGCTGATCGGCGGCGAGCTCGATCCGGAAGTAGACATGAACGTGGCTTATATGATCGACCAGAGCCACAACGTCAAGCCCAAGATCGAGGCCATGATCCAGTCCGTGGTCAACATACAGACGGCCTACGCCAGGGCCCTGCTGATCGATCGTGACAAGCTGGCCGAGGCGCAGATCGCTGGAGCGATCGTCGACGCCGAGGAGACGCTGCTTGATGCCTTCCGCACCGACGTGCGCCCATTGTTGGCCCAAGTGCGTCTGGAGATGGGCCTGGATCCTAATCCGTTGGCCGCCTTTCGGGCGAGCGGATATATGGAGAAGGTACGCGCCGAGCGAGGCCGGCAGGCTGCGACCGGCTCCGGCTATCCGGACGCCTGATAGCACAAGCTGATATCCGTCCCGAAGGAGCTTCCATGACGCTGCTAGATCGATTCTCGTCTCAGGTGGAGCGCTTTGTCCGCGTCTGTCATCGGCTGAGCCAGAACATGTATGTGGCCTCTCATGGGGGCAATCTGGCCTGGAAGCTGGAGAGCGATCTGATCCTCATCACGCCCACCCAGATGAACAAAGGCGATATCACTCCGCAGGATCTGGTCTTTATTCGCCCTTCGGGCGAGGTGCTCGAGGGCACCCGCCGGCCCACGGGCGAGACCCCGATGTACGTCAATTTCTTCCGCGAGAGGCCCGACATCGTCTCGGTGCTGCATTGCCACCCGCCGATGACGGGCGCGTTCGCTCTCACCAAGGGCGAAAATTGGCTGATGCGACCCATCCTGCCCGAGACGATCATGGAGGTGGGGCCGGTGCCCGTGGTGCCTTATGGCGAGCCACTTACTCAGCGTCTGGCCGATAATTTCCTGCCCTACGTCCAAAAGTACAATGCCTTTTTGATGGAGAATCACGGCCTGGTGCTTCTGAGTCGCGGGGATATCCAGTGGGCTTTGATGTGCACCGAGATTCTGGAAGGGTCGGCCTTGACGATCCTGCAAGCGTTGACCCTCGGCGAGATCAAGGAGCTCAGCGAGGAGGATGTGCGCAATCTTGAGAACACCATGCGCACTCGCAACCTGCCCATGTTTGGCGCCCCAGGCGTGAACACGTCTCTTGTGGATGTCTATTTTCCAGGGGGTGCATGATGGGCCCTAACGCGTCACACGGTGATGCCAAGCTGGCCGCCTATCGTCGGGCCGATGTCGCCTTGCCCAAACGCTACAAGCTGTGGCCGCTCTACGGCTCAGGGCTGGAGAACCTGGGGCGCGATGGCCAGCCCATCGAGGTGACGATGCCCACCTGCGGCCCGGATCAACTCCTTGTGCGCCATGACGCGGTGGGGTTGTGTTTCTCCGATACCAAGGTGATCCAGGCCGGCGAGACCCATCCGCGCTTGACCGGACGCGATATGAAGGCCAACCCGGTAGTCTTGGGCCACGAGGTGGCCTTGACGGTGGTTCAGGCGGGCGCCCACTATGCCGATCGCTTCAAGGCGGGTGAGCGCTTCATCGTGCAGGCCGACATCTACTATCAGGGCGTGGGGCTGGCCTACGGGTACGCACTGCAAGGCGGCCTTTCGCAGTACAACTTGATCGGTCAGGAGATCCTCGACGGCGACGAGGGCTGCTATCTGTTGCCGGTGGAACCCGAGACCGGCTATGCCCAGGCGGCCTTGACCGAACCGTGGGCTTGCGTGCTGGCCTCCTATGAAGTGGCCTATCGCGCGGGGTGGGGGCCGGAGGGCAGGGTGCTGATCGCCGCTGGCCCCAGCGCTCTGGAGAGCTACACCATGGGCACGCCGTATGCGGGCGGGCAGCCGCCCGCGGAGGTGGTGACGCTGGGCGTGGGCGGGCCGCTGATGGAGGAGCTCCGTCGCCGTGCTGAGGCCGACGGCTATGTCTTGCTGCAGGCCGCCTCGGTGGGCGAGCTCGGTGATGCTGCATTCGATGACCTCGTGCTCCTGGGCGCTGATACCGCTCTCTTTGAGGCATTACAGCCCAGGGCGGCCAGGGGCGCGCTGATCAACCTGGTCGGGGCGCAGGGCTTCTCGGGCCCGGCCCAGGTGGACGTCGGGCGGCTGCACTATGATCTGATCGCCCTGCTGAGCACCCCAGAGAGCGATCTTTCCCTCGCCTATGAGCCCATCCGCACAGAGCTCCTGCCGGGGGGTGCCGCCGCCTTCCTGGGGGCCGCTGGGCCGATGGGGCAGATGCATGTGCAACGCGCGCTGCAGTCCCCAGAGAGCCCCAGGCTCATCATGGCTACCGATCTGGTCGCCGATCGCCTGGCTGTGTTGGCGACCAAGTATGCCCAGCTGATCGAGAGGAAAAGCGACAAGACCCACTTGGAGCTGCGCGTGCCAGGGGACGAATCGCCCCAGGCCTTCAACGCCGGGCTTTTGCAGGCCACGGGAGGCGTAGGCTATGATGACATTGTCGTGCTGGCCCCCAGCGCGAGGGTCGTGTCTGGCGCGGTGGAATTGCTGGCCCGTGACGGTGTGATGAACATCTTTGCCGGGCTGCCACGAGGCAGCATGGCGCTCATCGACCTGGGCCTTGTGGTGAACAAGAGCTTGCGCTTCACCGGCACCAGCGGTTCCGCGATCCGCGATTTGCGCACCATGCTGAACGCGGCCGAGAGTGGGCGCCTGGATCCCAATCTCTCGGTGGCCGCGATCTCAGGGCTTGGTGGCGTCAAACAGGGGCTCGAAGGCGTCATCCATCAAGCCTTCCCCGGCAAGGTGGTGATCTACCCACAGATTGAGGATTTCCCGCTCACCCGTCTGTCCGATCTTGCAGAGGTACTGCCGCAGGTCTATGCCAAGCTGGGACCAAACGAGTCTTGGACTGTCGCAGCGGAGGCGGAGTTCTTGAAAGAGATGTTGCCATGACACCCCTCCAGCGCTTGAGAGGCAAGGCGGCGATCGTGACGGGCGCGGCCCAGGGACTAGGCGCCGCGCTGGCCGAGCGCCTGGGCCGCGAGGGGGCGAGCGTCCTGGTGGCGGATATCGCCGATGATCAGGCTGCCAAGACGGCCGAACGCATCGCAGTTGAAACCGGCGCGCGGACGGCCTGGGCACATTGCGATGTCACCGATCTGGCCCAATGCGAGGCGACGGTCAGCCAGACGCTGGAGACATTTGGACGCCTGGACATCGTCGTCTCCAACGCGGGGATCCTCTTCTCCGGCGCGGTGGACGAGATCGATCCGGCGCGCTGGCGCAAGGTGATCGAGGTCAATCTGATCGGCTATTTCAACGTGGCGCGGGCAGCGGCGCCGATCCTTCTGGCCCAGAAAAGCGGCTCGATCATCCAGATCAACAGCAAGTCGGGCAAGAAGGGCAGCTTCAGGAACTCAGCCTATGCCGCCTCCAAGTTCGGTGGCATCGGGCTGACCCAGAGCCTCGCCTTGGAGTTCGCCGAACAGGGCGTGCGGGTCAATGCCATCTGCCCCGGTAATCTGCTCGACTCACCCTTGTGGGTGGATAGCCTCTATCGCCAGTACGCCCAACGTTGGGGCATCACCGCGGAAGAGGTCAGACAGCGATACGTGGACCAGGTGCCGATGAAGCGAGGCTGCACCTACACCGATGTGGCCAACGTGATGGTCTTTTTGGCCTCGGACGAAGCGAGCTATATGACGGGCCAGGCCATCAACGTCACCGGCGGACAGGAGATGAGCTGACCTACGGGACGCGTATCCGTCCAATCGGCTGGCACATTGACGCCTGAGGGCGAGTGGCAGACATCAGATGATCTATACGATTACGCTCAATCCCAGCATAGATCGCACATTGCACTATCCCCAAGTCGTTTTGGGAGCGGTCAATCGGGCCTCGTTGACGCGCACCGATCTGAGCGGCAAAGGGGTCAACGTCTCCGTGGCCTTGAGGCAATTGGGCATCCGCAGTGTGCTGATGGGCTTTTGCGCGGGCGTTTCGGGCCGCGTGCTGGTCGAGGGCCTCAAGGCGCAAGGGTTCGCCTGCGACTTTGTTCAGGTCAACGGTGGCGAGACGCGCTCCAACATCACTGTCATCGACGTGGCCTCCGGCGTGACGACCAAGTTGAACGAGGCCGGGCCGCAGGTAGGCGAAGAGGATCTGGAGGCCCTGGCGGAGCGCCTGGGACAACGCCTGACTCAGGGCGACCTCTGTGTTTTCTCGGGCAGCCTGCCCCCCGGCGCGCCGCCTGATACCTACGCACGGATGGTGCGCATCGCGCGGCAGGCGGGGGCGATCACGGCCCTCGATAGCAACGGCGTGGCGCTGGAGCGTGGCTGCACTGCGCGTCCTGATTGGCTCAAACCCAATGACCTAGAAGCCGCCGAGTTGATGGGGCGCCCGATCGAGGTGCTCGAGAGCCCAGAGGGACTGGAGGAGACGATCAGGGAGATTCTCGCCCTCGGCCCCCGGCGTGTGCTGCTCACCTTGGGGCGACGTGGGGCAGTCTATGCCGATGGGTACGGACTCGAAGCGTCCCAGGTGGATCTTTGGTGGGCCAAGCCCCCGGATATCGCCGAAAGGAGCAACGTGGGGGCAGGTGATGCGGCCTTGGCTGGCGCTCTAAGCGCCTGGCAGAAGGGCTGCCCGCCTGAGGAGGTGGCCCGCTGGGCGGTCGCCCTCGGGACGGCCGCTACGCAGGAGGAGGGCACGGGAATGCCCAGCCTGGGACGCATCGAGGCTGCATACCGGCAGGTGAGCGTCACCCGCTTGGCCAGCGAAGGACAATGAGACGCTGGCCTCGACCAATCCCAAAGCCTGTCTGTCTGTGAGCGCAGGCACAAGTCCGTATGGACATACACAGTGATATTGAAGGAAGGCTATTGCATGGCAGCAACAACAGAGGATCGCTCGCTTGCTTCTCCGTCAGACGTGCCCCCAGATGAGCTAACCAAAGAGCAGTTGCTTGATATCTACCGACGCATGCTCGAGATCCGCATCTTTGAGGATACGGTCTATGACCTGCTGGGACAGAACTTGATCAAGGGCGCTTCGCACCTGTACGCCGGTCAGGAAGCCGTGGCTGTGGGCGCCGTGGCGGCCCTGCGAGACGACGACCTGATCACCAGCACCCATCGTGGACACGGACATTGCCACGCTCGGGGAGATGCTTTGGCCGAGGGCCCCGAGGCCAAGCAGGAACATCTCAACAAGATGATGGCCGAGCTCTGCGGGCGCGAGACCGGCTACTGTGGCGGGCGGGGCGGCTCGATGCACATCGCCGATGTGGAAAAGGGCAATCTGGGAGCGACCGGTATCGTGGGGGGCAACATTCCGGTCGCCACGGGCGCGGCGCTCTCGATGAAGATGCAGGGCCTAGATCGCTGCGTGGTCTGCTTTTTCGGCGATGGCGCCTCGAACACCGGCAATTTTCATGAGGCGCTCAACCTGGCCTCGGCCTGGAAGCTGCCCGTGATCTATGTGGTCGAGAACAACCTCTACGGCATGTCGGTGCCCTTTGGGAACATCAGCGCGACGCAGGACATCGCCGATCGGGCCCAGGCTTACAATGTGCCGGGCGTGGTGGTCGATGGCATGGACCCGATGGCGGTCTATGAGGCGGTCTCGGCCGCGCTCGAGCGGGCCCGCCGCGGCGATGGCCCCACGCTCATCGAGTGCAAGACCTATCGCTGGTACGGACACTCGCGTTCCGATCCGCGCGCCTATCGCACCAGGGAGGAGGAGCAGAGCTGGCGTGACCGTGATCCTATCGCCACGTTCCCCAGACGGCTCGTCGAGGCGGGCATCGCGACGTCTGAAGAGATCCAGGCCATTGAGGCCTTGGCTGAGAAAAAGGTGCAGGCGGCCACAGCGTTCGCGCTCAACTCGCCTCTGCCCGACCCGGCCGACGTGGAGAAGAACGTCTATGTGCTCAATCCGCCCACGCCGAGCCAGATTGAGGCCGAGCGTCGACTGGCTCAGCGGGTGCGTAGCGACCCGAACATGCGCCAGATAACCTACGCCCAAGCGATCAGCGAGGCGCTGCGCGAAGAGATGCTGCGCGATCCGAGCGTATTCGTGATGGGCGAGGATGTGGGCCTCTATGGCGGAGCGTATGGAGCCACCCGCGGGCTCTTTGCCGAGTTCGGCTTTGAGCGGGTCAAGGACACCCCCATCTCGGAGGCCTTGATCGGCGGGGCGGCCGTTGGCGCGGCGATGACGGGCCTGCGGCCTGTGGCCGAGATCATGTACGTGGATTTCACGCCGCTGGCTATGGATCAGATCGCCAATCAGGGCGCCAAGAACCGTTACATGTTCGGCGGCAAGACCCGGGTGCCGATGGTGATCCGCACCGAAGGAGGCGCCGGGCGCAGCATCGCGGCGCACCATTCGCAGAGCCTGGAGGCGCTGTGGGTCCACTTCCCGGGCATCTATGTGGTGATGCCCGCAACGCCGTATGACGCCAAAGGGTTGCTCAAGGCGGCCATCCGCGACGATAACCCGGTCATGTTCATCGAGCACAAGATGCTCTACAATGAAAAGGGGCCGGTTCCCGAGGAGGACTATGCGATTCCCTTGGGCCTCGCGGATGTCAAACGTGAAGGGGGCGATCTCACCATTCTCGCCTATTCACGCATGGTATTGAGAGCGCTACAGGCCGCTGAAAAGCTAGCCGAAGAGGGCATCAGCGCCGAGGTGGTGGACCTGCGGACACTCAAGCCGCTGGATATGGAGACGATCGTGCGTTCGGTGCAAAAGACCGGGCGCGTCGTGGGAGTCAGTGAGGGCTATCGCACCGGTGGCATGATGAGCGAGGTGTTCACACGCATCAACGAGAGCGCCTTTGACTGGCTCGACGCCCCGATGGTGCGCGTGACCGCAGCGGATGTGCCCGTCCCCATGGCCGAAAGCCTGGAGGATGCGGCCATCCCCAATGTGGATGCGATCATGGATGGCGTGCGACAGGCGCTGCGCTAGACTCACGCCAGAGACCCATGCGGCCATGATGACCCAGCTGAATCGGGGAGGACATACTGTATGGCAACCAAAGTGATCTTGCCCAAACTAGGGCAGACGATGGAAGAGGGCACGATCGTCGAGTGGGCCAAGGCGGAAGGCGATCCAGTGAACCGGGGGGATGTGCTCTTTTCCCTCGAGTCCGACAAAGCGGTGCTGGAGGTTGAGGCCCGATCCAAGGGTGTTTTGCGCAAGATCCTGCTGGGACCAGGCGTCAAGGTGCCCGTGATGACGGTGGTCGGCGTGATCGCCGAGCCGGATGAGGATATCCGCGACATCCTGGCCGAGGTGCAAGGCGAGGGCGCCCCCGAAGGTCAGCAGCCGCCGGCCGCGCCGCCGCAGGCGGCCCCCGCGACAGCGCAGGCTGAAGCACCTGAAACTCGGGCTGCAACGGCCCCTCAGCCGATCGAGCGCCCATCTGGACGCCTCTTCGCCTCGCCGCGGGCGCGCAAGCTGGCCGAGGAGCAGGGCGTCGATCTGGACTATGTGGCCGGCTCCGGACCGAATGGCCGCATCATCGAGAAGGATGTGGTCGCTTATATGCAGGCGCAGCCGGCAGCCACGCCGCTGGCACGCAAGCTGGCCGCCGAGCAGGGCCTGCCTTTGGCCGGCCTCGCCGCGCCTGGTGAGCGCGTGCGCACGGCGCAGGTCATGGCCACTGTGACGCCTGCAGCTGCGGCAAGCGCCGCTATTCCTCCAAGCGGACCACCGCCAATGGGCGAGATCACGCCGATGCGCGGGGTGCGCGCCATCATCGCCGAGAGAATGGGCACCTCCGCACACACTACAGCCGCGGTCACATTGCAGAGCGTGGTGGATGCCACGGCCTTTGTGCATGTGCGTACCCTACTTCGCGACGCCCTGGCCGAGGAGCTCGGCTTTAGTGTGGGATACAACGACCTGCTCGCCGTCATCGTGGCCCGTTGCCTGGTCGAGTTCCCGTATATGAACGTGCGGTTGGAGGAAGGCGGCATTCGCCATCTGGAGACGGTCAATCTGGGCATGGCTGTGGACAACGAGCGTGGCCTGTTGGTGCCGGTGATCCATGATGCCCAGACCTTAGGAGTCAAGGAGTTTGCCCGCCGCTTCCGAGAGCTGGTGGATCGGGCGCGTCAGGGCAAGTCGCTCCCGGACGACCTCACCGGCGGGACCTTTACCATCACGAATCTGGGCATGTTCGGCGTCGATATGTTCACCCCAATCATCAACCTGCCAGAATGCGCCATCCTGGGCGTAGGCCGCATTCGGCCCGAGCCGGTGGCCATCGGTGGAGAGGTTGTGGTGCGGGAGCGCATGTGGCTGAGCCTCACCTTCGATCATCGTCTGGTGGATGGTGCGCCGGCCGCGAGGTTCTTGCAAGGTATCGTGCGTTATATCGAGTCGCCCTATCTGCTTCTGGCCTGAGGGAGGCATTCGCCCCTTCCGGCATGGTAAGCACCGCGAGGGTGCTACAAAGGAGGTGACCATGGTACAGCTCTTTGGTCGATCCTGGACACACAAAGAACTGGCTCGTTACGCAGGCAATCTGGATCAGATCGGCGGGGTGCGCCTCGGCGAGCTCGCCGACGGCAAGGGCCGCGGGATTCGTACAGCCGAGTTCGAGACCGGCTCCGGGCTCTCGTTCACGGTGCTGCTGGATCGCGGCATGGATATCGGCGCTTGCCGATTCCGCGGCGCCGCGCTGGCCTGGGCAGGCAATCCGGGCCCGGTCCATCCCGCCTATTTCGAGCGCGAGGGGTTGGGTTGGCTGCGCACCTTCCATGGCGGCCTGGTGGCCGGCTGCGGTATGACCTATGCCGGCGCCCCAACTGTCGACGAGGGCGAAGCGCTGGGGTTGCACGGGCGCCTCTCCCATCTCCCCGCTTCGAATGTGTGGGCCGATGGAAGTTGGCGCGGCGATGAATACGAGATGTGGGTGCGCGGCAAGATGCAAGAGACGGTCGTCTTTGGCGAGAATCTCAGCCTGACGCGGCGCATTTGGGCTCGCCTGGGGGAATCGCGGCTCTTTATTCGCGACGTGGTGGCCAACGAGGGCTTTCAGACCACGCCCCACATGATGCTCTATCACTGCAACTTCGGCTTCCCCTTGCTGGCCGAGGGCGCCAAGCTGATCTCGCCTGCACAAAAGGTCACGCCGCGCGATGACGTGGCGGCCGTGGGACTGGAGATTCACGATAGCTACGAGGCGCCAGTGGATGGCTATGCTGAGCAGTGCTTCTACCATGACATGATGGCCGATGATCAGGGCTATGTGACCGTGCTGTTGGCCAATCGGGCTTTCAACGACGGCCAGGGCTTGGGCGTTTATCTGCGCTACCGCCAGGCCGAGTTGCCCTGCTTTACCCAGTGGAAAGAGGTCTGCGCCGGCACTTATGTGACCGGGCTCGAACCGGCCAACTGCTGGGTCGAGGGGCGCGACAAAGACCGCGAGCGGGGCGTGCTCCAGTTCCTGGAGCCTGGCGAAGAGCGCGAGTACCTGATCGAGATCGGTGTGCTGGCCAATCAGGCCGAGATCGACGCGCTGCAGGCCCAGGTGGCCCGACCCTGAGGCGATCTCGGACCAGGGCTCAGATGAAAAGCCGCGAGCCTCCCGCAGAAGATCGGCTGTGGGAGGCTTGATGTCAGGGCCGATAGAGGAGCCGCTTTGACGACGGAGTAAGGTCCATGTCAGGCTTGGCTGATGCATATCCCGCGCTGTATGAGCGCATCTCTCGACTTGCCCACGGCGCGCCCTGGTGCTTCACGGGCGCGTCGGCCCTGGTCTGCGACGCCCAGGGGGATTTCTACTTTGAACTCACCAAACCCAAGCATTGGACCAAGCGCGAGGACGGCACCCTCGTGGTCGGCATCGGGGGCATTGGGGGCTCGGTGGAACCAGGGGAAGCCGTGCTGGATGCCCTCTATCGCGAGGTGCAAGAGGAGCTCGGCGCAGAGATCGACCTGGCCTCTGCGGAAACCACCTATCTGATCTACGAAGAGGATACCATCGAGAGGCTCTCGCTGGTGCCAGGCGAGCTCCCGGCGCCGATCCTCTGCACGATCAGCCAAAACCTGTATCGGCGCACGAGACTCCCCGAGTTCGAGGTTCTGGCCATCGCCACCTTCCTGGGCCAACTCCGCGGCGAACCCCGGCTCTCCGATCTGTTTGGGCTGCTCATCGTGCCGCACCAGCAGATCAG
>JAFGLK010000615.1 GCA_016928125.1 Anaerolineae bacterium | reverse complement strand
CTCTCTCGCTGCCTCAGCATCTCTATGCGCGGCTTCGGCAGCTTCCTTGGCCTCCACGAGGGCCAGCTCCGCCATCTTGCGCTGGGTCACGTTCTCGTGAGAGATCACCACGCGCAGCCCTTCGCTGCTCTCAAAGCGGGTGACCCACATCGTGTACCAGCGCTTCTCGCTCGGGCTGTGGCAGGGGTACTCTTGCCAGTAGGAGGACCGCTCGCCTGCGATCACCTGCCGGATTCCGCGTACAGCCGCGCTCGCCTCGTCGGTCGCATCGCCCGCTGAGTCATCCAGGACCCCCAGATAGTTGCGGCCGACGCCATCGTCCTCCCACGCGAGGCCGTTCTCCTGGCCAAACTGGTGCCAGGAGGCGTTGACCGCGACAATTCGGCCTGTCGCATCTAGCACAGCGATGTTGGAGGACAGCGCGTCGAGCGCAGACTGGAAGAACTGCCGGGAAGCGCGCAGCGCGCGCTCGGTCTGCTTGCGTTCGGTGATGTCCTCCACAGTCATCACGACGCCCTCGAGTGCTCCTCCTTCGTCGAGCAGAGGGGCGGCGTTCGTCGAGAGGACGGCGGCTCGCCCATCGGGCATCTTGAGGTGATGCTCGACACCATAGAGGGGCACGCGCGTGCCGATGACCTTGGTGAAGGGTAGCAGTTCACTAGGCACAGGGTCTCCGGCGCGATCGGTCACGCGCCACCGCGGGTCATCGAAGCGCGCATTAATGATCTGTGACCTGGCCAGGCCGCTGAGCTGCTCGGCCTGAGCGTTGGCAAACCGGATCTGACCGTGGGCGTCCATGACGACGATACCGACTGGGCTGGTCTCCATAACCTGGTTGACCAGGCCATGCTCACGCTGGAGGCTTTCCTCTGCCTGCTTGCGTTCGGTGATATCGCGGGCGTTGATTGCCGCACCAAGGACGATGCCGCCGCTTCTCGCTATCGGGGCGTAGCGCACGTCCATATAGCGTCGGCCAAGTCCAGGTGAGCCGAACCAGGCCTGGTAGCGTACCTCGTGCCCGGCGAAACAGCGGTCGAGGTGTGACTTGATCGTCTCGCGAAAGGGTTCCTCGCCGTGTATCTCGGCAACAGAATGTCCCACGATCTGCTCTCTGGGCCGTTGTGCATACTGCTCGTAGGCGTCGTTGACCGCAACGTAGCGGTACTCTCGGTCGACAAAGGAGATCGGGTCGGCGATGGTCGAGATGAGGATCTCGCAGCGGCGCAATGCCTCCTCCGCCTCCTGCAGGCGTGCCATCGCACGCACGCGCGCCACGAGATCTAGGCTCGAGATCGGGCGAGCAATGTAGCCATCCGCTCCGGCCTCTAGGCCTTCTGTCTGTGCTTCGGACCCGGTCTGCGAGGCGGACAGCAAGATCACCAGCGTGCCAGACAGAGTTGGGTCCGCCTTGATCTGCTTGCATACTTCGAGGCCATTCACGTCGGGGAGCGTGACGTCGAGCAACGCAAGGCGGGGCTTGTGCTCACGGGCGAGCTGCAAGGTATCGCGTCCTGTGGCGGCGACGAGCACCTGGTAACCAGCTTGCTCCAGCAGGTGCGACGTGGGCGCAAGCAGAGCGGGATCGCCATCGGCGAGCAGTATGAGCGGTTGCTGCCTGCGTAGGGTATGGATCGCCGGTTGACTTGACTCAGTCATGTCTCACATTCCCCAGGAAAGGGGGCGGGCGAACTGCAGTGGCGAGCTAGGAGAGTAGCTGGATGCCCTAGCGAAAGGGCTTGGCGTTGGCCGTCTCGGCAATGGCCAAGTCGATGAAGGCCTGCAGCGCCGGCGGCACGCTCCCTTCATAAGACGCCACATAGTGTGCTCTGTTTGCCTTGGCATCCACGGCGGCGATCTCGTACCGGACACAGCCGTCGCACGCGTCCCCCACGGTGGGTGACAGCGCGAAAAAGCCGGCCTTGTTAAAGGCCCGCTCGAGCTCATACTGCCTGTTCTGCTTCAGGGACACTGCGCCCTTCCAGTCTGCAGCCTTGTCCACTACCGATAGGGTGCCAATCTCGTACCAGTAGATGTGATGATCGAGCCCACTTGGCCCGCCATAGCGATGAATGGCAACACGACACAAAGCAGGGAGCATATCCGTGTTGGTGCGGAGTCCTTCCCATTCGACGCGTGTGGGCGCAAGGTAAGGCGCGCCACTGTCCGTCAACCGGATCGAGCCAGTGGCCCGGACGATACGCCATACCTCTTGCGAGGTTGGCGGGAAGGGAAGCAGGCTCGAGTAAGCCACCCATAGGGCACCCGAACCATCGGTAATCACCCAATCGCTTACGCGATCGCGCGGTGCTTCTGTCGGGATCTCATCCAGGAGGTCAAGCCCACGGAAGTAACCCACCAGGGTCACGGTCTGGCCTTCATAGTCTCGCGGGCGCCTTGCTATCTGTCCCGCCATCTGGCTCAGGTCGTCTCCCGGGGCGGGTGGCGGAATCGGAGTTGGGCGGTTCCCAGCATCTGTGGCTACGCCGACTTTGGCGACCGGCGTGGTGGATGATCCACACGCCGCGAGGAGGAGGACAAGGAGCAGTAGGGTAGTGGCGGCGAACCGATGCATAGTCGCTTCCTTTACTCCAGGCGAGACAGGATTTCCTTGAGCTCGCCCAGATCTGCGCTGGTAATCGGTCGAGCGGGCAGGTATGGGCACGACGCGGCATCCTGGGTCGAAACGTCGAACGTGCCGATGTGGCGCGCCAGGTCCACGATCTCGGCCTTGTTATAGCCGATTAGCGGGCGCAAGACGGGCAGCTCGGCGCCATAGGAAATGGCGACGAGATTGCCCAGCGTCTGGCTTGCTACTTGGCCTAGGCTGTCGCCCATCGTCACGGCTTGTACACGGTATTCAGGCGCTAGCTCGGCAGCCTTGGCAATCATGGCTCGCTTGCAAAAGACGCAGATCCAGCGCTCGTTGCCCATCTCGCGAAGCCGCTCGGCCACAGGCCCCAATACCTCGCCCTGGTTGAGCACAAGGGGCTTGATCTCCCATCCGTAGGACCAGTCAGCCAGCACGCGGCAGTTGCCGAGCGCCTTGTCCTGCTCGATCTCGCTCTGCGCAAAGTGGAGCGGGATCACCCCGCACCCCCGGCGCATCATCAACCAGGCCGCCACCGGCGAGTCGATGCCACCGGAGAGGAGGACGAACGCGCGTCCTTGTGAGCCAAGGGGCAAGCCCCCTGGTCCAGGGATGACCTGTCCATAGACGAGCGTGCCCTCGCGCCGGATCTCGACGCCGATCGTCACGTCTGCCTCGTCCGACAGGTCGACGCGGGCGTGGGTCGCCTCGTACACCGTCTCTCCGACGAGGCGGTTGACCTCGGGCGAGATGTGAGGGAAGGACTTGTCAGCGCGACGTGTTTGGACGCGGAAGCTCACCGAGGGACTCAGTTCCATCCGCTCGGCAAGGGCCAATGCTTCAGCACGAATTGCCTCTAGATCGGACGTCACGCACTCCACGGGACTGACCGAGGCGATGCCAAAGACGCGAGAGAACGCCGACAGGGAAGTGCCTCGTGCCTCGTCCTCTACCTCGGCGTAGACACGCTGCCCTTCACTCCATACTCTGCCCTCGACCGCGTGCCGCTTGAGGGCATCGCGCAGGTTGTGCCTCAGGCGCTTCACAAAGTAGTGCCGATTCTTGCCCTTGATGCCGATCTCACCCGAGTAGCGGATCAAGATCAGGCTCATACGCTCTCTCCGTGTGGTCGCAGATGGTCCAACCATACGCTCATTCTATCATATGTCAGGGCGGTTGGCAACGGAAAACGTCGTGGGGGCGTCGGAGCTATGTGACTCGATGCGACCGCTCCTCCCAGACGACCAGGAGTGGAGTCGCAATGCAGATTGAGGAGTAAGTGCCGCTGACCATGCCGACCAGCCAGGTGGCAACAAACTTCTCCAGGGAGGCACCGCCAAAGAGCAGGATGGCCGTCATCACAAACATCGCGTTTAGCTGGGTGGTGAGCGAGCGGCCAATCACCTCGAGGATAGAGCGGTTGACCAGGATGGCAAAAGGTTCGCGTCGCTTGCGCGCATTCTCGCGCACACGGTCAAAGACGACGATGGTGTCTTGCACAGAGAAACCGACGACGGTCAGGATCGCGGTCAAAAAGAGAGCATCAACCTCCCAACCGCGCAGCAGGCCCATCACTGCAAAGAACCCGGTCGCGATCAACAGGTTGTGCAACATACCGGCAATGGCCGAGGCGCCATAGCGGAAGGCGTGAGGTACACGCCGGAAGGAATACCAGATATAGAGCAAGACGATCACAGATGCGACCACAACGGCGACGACGGCCGCGCGGGTGACTTCGCCGCCGATCGAGGGGGCAACGGTGTCGTAGCGTGTGGCCTGCCGGTCGATGGGCGCGACGTCATCGAGCGCATCGAGAAGCGCCTGGACCTCATCGGGATCCACGAACGAGGTGCGAATCTGCCACGTATCCGCCCCTGACTCGCCGAGTCTTTGGATGGTGGGATCCAAGCCGTGCTCAGCAAATGCCTGCCGGATCTCCTCCTCGTCTGCTGCATCTATGAAGTGGACCACAAACCGGCTTCCCCCCGTGAAATCAACGCCGATCGGAAGAGGGGTGCCCGTGCGCACCGTGGAATAGACCATAGCTCCCAAGCCCAGCAGGATGAGCGCCGTGGACAGGGCCACGTACCAGCGACGCTTGCCGACAATATCGTACATCACGCCTCCCATACGCCAAAGAGCCAGCGCCGGTGGGCGATGCGGCGTTCGCCGACAGCAAGGGCAGCGCTCATACAGGTCCGCGTCACCGTGATCGCGGTGAACAGGTTGAGCACTGTGCCGATGGCCAGGGTGATGGCAAAGCCCTTGACGATGCTTGCCCCAAAGTTGCTGCCAAAGACATAGAGAATGGCACAGATGATCAGCGTCGAGACCTGCGAATCCCAGATCGAGGACCAGGCGCGGTCAAAGCCGGT
>JAFGLK010000124.1 GCA_016928125.1 Anaerolineae bacterium | reverse complement strand
TCGCGGCTCAGCGCCGCCGCCTCTCCGTCAGCGTGCACGCGCACGTGTCCCATATCAGCCCCGAAGGCTCCCTCCATCTGCTGGCGAGTGCCCTCGGGCAGCGGGCTGCCAGAGCCCTTGCGCTGGGTGACCTCCTCCACCATCTCGGATTGGGGCAGGCCAACGAGACGACCAGGCGCGCCGTGCGCCTCGGCCACCACACGCTGGACGTACGCGTTGCCCCGTTCCTCTTGCAGGCGGTTCAGCGCCTGCGCCCGGGTAGCGCCATCAGCGCCAGAGAGTGCGGATGCTACCCCGCTCGGTTCGGTCCCCGCGCGTTGCAGGAAAGCGTCGCGCACCGCATTGGCTTCGCTTTCCCCAGGGACCTCTTGGAATCCTGATGCCTTGCGCTGAACGGTGCGTTGCCGCTCGCGATTGAGCTGCATGCGCTCATTCTCATCGGCCATCTTGGCCTCCCTTCATACAACCCCTACTACCAAAAGACCATGTCAGCTTGACCGTCGCGATCTCCACCACAGTCCACACGGCGAACCTGCTAGACCGATCACGAAGCTCATTCCGCCTATCTGCTCCATCCGCCCTTGTACTCGATGATGAAAAACAGAGGCTTGAAATCGCGCTCGGTGGCGCGGTTGAACTCCGATCCGCAAGTCTCGGTGACGCTGCGGAACGCCAAGCCACCGACAAAGTACTGGATCTGAATGCAGAAGCCCTTCTCCTCCTCCGTGCCCCAGCCCAACGCCTTGGCGACCTCGGCATTGTTTTGCCATAGCCAGCCAAAACCGCGCACCGGCGCGAATAGGCCCGAGGGGGCCTGTCTGATGACGTAGCGCTGATTCTGCCACTGGTCGGCGAAGGTCTGCTGCCGGCCATCCTGGTATAGAACGGTGATCTGGTTTGCATCGCTGCGCCACAGCATATAGCCCCGCTCGAAAGCCTGTCCTGCGGCCCAGATCACGTTGGCGGGCTTCTCCGGGCAGCCCAGCCGCACGACGCCCCTAGACTTGGCAAAGGCCGGGTCCACTTGGACCAAGCAGGGCGTGTTCGTCGGCCTGACGGTTGGCGTGTCCGTCGGCGTGGCGGTGGGCTCTGGAGTGGCACTGGGTTCCGGAGTGACGGTGGGCTCTGGCGTCAGAGTGGGCACCGACGTCTCGGTCGGTACAGCGGTGAAAGTGGCGGAAGCCGGCGCCATCGGCGTGCCGGTCGCTGATGGAATGGCCGTAGCCGTCGCTGCCGGCGTCGCTGTCGAGGTGGGCGTGGCGGTGGCGGTGGCCTCAGACTCGGCCACCCGAGTCGCCGGCGCACCACATCTCGTGAGGAGAAGCGCCCCGAAGATCAGCCCGAGAAGGCCGATAGCGACTGCGGAAAGCCCGACAAGCCAGCCGAGTCCCCCTCGACCACCTCCGTCTCCAAACAAACTCATCTGCGACCTCTCCCTGATGCTGTGATGTTGGTGTCCATGCGAACCTGACTCCTGTGCTACGATCGATCTACGGCTCCCCTCCCTCACGAAGCGCAGTCAACAGGCGCCCGCGCACCGGATTGGGCAGGGCGTCCACGTACTCGCGGCGTGCCTCCTCCACCAGGCGAAAGAGGGCCAGCCGGGCCCTGTAGACGAGCCGCCGCAGGGCGCTGCGCACATCGGCGGGCACCTCGGTGAGGCCGCCACCCAGCGCGGCATCGATCTGGGCTCCAAAGCAGGCCACCAGGAAATCACCCATGGCATCGAACTGGCCAACTGCACCCCCAAGGATCATCGCATAGATAGAGGCGCGTTGGCTCAGGAGATCAACCTGACGGTCAATGTAGAGCAGCAACGCAGCGCTCGAGGCTGCTTCCCCCCGCTCCTGCGGCGTCAGACGCTGGTAGGCCCGCTTCAGGCCCTCGTCGTCATGTTGCGTGATCGCTTGAACCAGGGCCAGATACCCCATGGACCGATAGGTGCGCTGGATGAGGGCACTCTCCGCCGCTTCGGTGCGTTCCTCCGGCGACATGCGAATGAGGTGCACCAGAACATCCTGGCGTGTCGCGGTTCCTCCGCGGACACCGTTGAGCAACTGGAAGAGGCGGTCGAGATTGGGGTTGTTGCTCAGATTAAAGCCATCCGGGCGCTTGTGATTATCCACCTGGGTCTTGAACGTGTTGTTGGACCAGTAGTGGGTCCTCAAGGCCGGGTAGCCGTGGGTATCGGTTGCGCTCGTTCCGACCAAGTGTGCACGAATGGCCGCTGCCTTGGCATCGTTGGCGGGCATGCTGCCCCAATGGCCGGTGGGCTCGATCCAATAGGCACGGAACTCGTCCTTGTAGCGATCAAAGCTGGCCGCGTCTGTCGTCGTGCCGGGATGCTCTCCGTACGAGGCCACCAGGATATGGCTTCCCTCGTGGGTGAAGGTGTTCATGATCTGCGTGGTGGTGCGCCAGGTGCCAGACGGACTACGACCGCGAACCAGGATCTTGTTTCCGTCAATGGTTCCCATGGTGACGGGGCGATGGCGGTGCTCATTATTCTGGGAAGCACCGTAAAAGTAGTAGGCCCTCTCGCTGGGGTTCTCGCCTCGCCTACTCAAGATGCTGGCGTTGTCGCTGCGCAGCGTCATCGCATCAAAGAGCAATCGTGCCGGCTGCCCTCTTTGCGAGGAAAGCAGTCGCCCCGTGTTGCGAAAGGTCTGGTTGGCGTGGGCCAGCATCTGGTTACGGGCATTGGTGAGACGCGTGATCGTCTGCTGCGCCTCGGTCTCCTGACCGCCCCGCGTCAGCCCGTCTGGCGTGCGTTGCACGGCGAGCGCCGTCCGCTGGGTCACCAGATCGGCCGACGCCCCCTGCATCGATGTCACCAGACGCTGAACGTAGGCATTGCCGAGATCCTGCTGCAACTGGCTCAGCACACGGGCCCGGCTTGCGCCGTCGATCTCCACCCGGAGAACCGGCCGGCCGCGAGAGTCCAGCTCTGCAGTATCTGGGACGGCCTCGTGTCGCGGCTCAGCGGTCTCTTCGACCGACGCGCGTAGTCTGCTGGCTGGCTTGTGGCGCCCGATCCCAGCCTCGTTCAGTTTATGACTCGGGCTCTTGAGTTGGGGCATGGATCGCTCCCCTGGACAATCGGCGCTGTCGTTGAATCGGCCTTACCGTGTCCCTTCCAGAAGCCGGAAGCTTTGGGCCATCTCGTCAAGAGTGTCCTCCAGCTCCGCGGGCGCGTCGGTACGGACCCGATAGCCGACCCTGATGTTCTTCCTTTCTCCTCGCCAGAACAGGACATCCACGATCTCCTCGATGTGCTGCTCTGGCATGTCATAGATCCGTCCCGTCGAGGGATCCTCGACTCTCTCACGTGGCTGCGTCTCCGCCGTGCGGAAGCGCAAGTGATGCACTGCCTGACCCTGTCGCTCCGTCGACACATTGGCCTCGACGGTGACATCCGCGCCCAGCCGGCGTTCCAGGTCGAGAAGATCCTGCGGCGACGAGCCAGGTGACGGCTCACAGAGCACGGAAAAAGTGCCCATCTCTGGCACGGGGCTGCAGTAGTAATACGCTTCGTCTGGCTGTTCGGCCAGCTCTAGCTCCACACCAGGCGGCAGATCGAGCTCGAACGCACCATCCGGCGCGACATAGTGTTGCCAATCCCGCCCAGACATCGAGCCTCCCCTGCCCGCTATTCCTCGGCGCCTTTCATCGAGTTCTGCAGCGCGATCTCGGCCATTGCCACGGGCGCCTCTCCAGATGGATCGGATGGCGGCGCCGGGATGCGCTTCTCGAAATCGATCCAGATACGCTTGTCGTTGCGACAGTCGTACTTGCGACAGATATGCGGCCGCTGGGCATGGATGGTGCACACGCGCGTGATCGGATCCGAGTGCACGCAATGGCCGTCCGCGCCCTGCCTGATCCAGTATGGGTTGCCATAGTCCCAGCGGGCCACCCCCTCGTCCAGATCCTGCTTGGTCAGGAAGAAGCGAAAAGTGCAACAGCGGCCATGGCAGAGGGGGAGGCGGCTCAAGCAGTCCACCTCCACGGCCTGCCCCTCGGCGTATTTGTCCCCCATGTCCGCCAGACGTACCCGCGGCATCATCAGCTGGGCGATCTCCTGGCGCGCCCGCTCCAGAGGTCCCTCGATCTCCTCCTCGGAGATCAGCCCCTTTTCGGCCAGCACCTCGGCGAGCGCCTGCACATAGGCCACCGCTTCGTTGCCTTGATCCTGCGTTACAGACAGCATGACGTGCGCAAAGCGCAGGCCACGCTCGAACTCCTGGCGCAGCTCGGGCGTCAGGATCGGGTCTGTCGCGTGGCCGTCTCCTCGTTCATCTTCCGCCTTGTCCGACATGGAGAGATATCCTCCTTACGGATGCATCAAGTTGAAATAGCGCTCGAAATCGCTCTCGACCACCAGCTTGCCCATCTTTTGGTATTCATACCCGGCGCCGCGCACCAGATGGCGCATGGCGATCGGCTCATGCTCCTCAGCCGCCACAAAGGCGGCCGTCAGGATGATGTTGCGGATGTTGCCGCCTGCGATCTTGAGCTTGCGCGCGAGGAAGGGCAAGTCGATATCTTGAGCGCGCGGCGCCTGGGCCGGAAAAGTGCGGTGCCAGATCTCCAGACGCTCGGCCTCCTCCGGAAATGGAAAATCCACGGTGAAGTGCAGTCGCCGCACAAACGCCTCATCCATGTTCTTCTTGACGTTGCTGGCCAGAATCACCAGGCCATTGTACTCCTCCGTGCGCTGCAGCAGATAGGCGATCTCGATATTGGCATAGCGATCGTGAGCGTCCTTTACCTCGGAGCGCTTCCCGAACAGGGCATCCGCCTCGTCGAAGAAGAGGATGGCATCGCTATCCTGGGCCTCGCTGAAGATGCGTTCCAGGTTTTTCTCGGTCTCGCCGATGTACTTGCTCACCACGGCAGAAAGGTCGATCTTGTAGAGATCGAGGCCCAGGTCGTTGGCGATGATCTCCGCCGCCATCGTCTTGCCCGTGCCCGATGGTCCCGCAAAAAGCGCGATCAGCCCCTTGCCCAAGGAGAGCTTGCGGTCAAAGCCCCACGAGCCATACACGGTTGGCCGCTGCCGCACCGTGGTGCACATCAGGTGTAGCGTGGTCAATTGCGCGCGCGGGAGAACGATGTCGTCCCAGACATAGCGCGGCTCCAGCTTGCGGGCCAGCGTGCCCAGCCGATTCTGGGCCTGACCACGGCAAGCCGCATCGATGTCGAGCGCCGTCACATGGCCATTGGAGGGGTCGCGTGTCCAGGCCAGCGTGCGAGCTCGGGCGAGCGCATCCTGGATCTGTCCCGCAGTGAGTCGAAAGCGGCCGGCCAGCGCATCGAGTTCCTCGTCGTTCAGGGGTGGGTCGCGGCCATCCAAACCAGCCAGCCACAAGGCCCGGCGCTCGGCATAGGTCAGATCGCGCATTTCGAGACGCAAGAAGGGCCGCTGTTCCAGCTCGCGGGCTGGCTCCCAGGGCTTCTCGGCGAGGAGCACAGTCGGCACGCTGCTGCGGGCTAGCGCCTGCACGAACAGGCGATGCTGCAGCTCGCCGCCCGGCTCGGGCTGTAGGAAAGGGCCAGCGTCTGACCAACAGAGCAGCGCATCTGTCAGCAGGGCCTCGCGTTCGGCTAGTTTCAGTCCCTCGTCCAGGGGAAGGTCACCGGTGGCCAGGCTGGCGGCGCTTAGCAGGAGCAAAGGCCGGCCGAGAGAGGAGGCCAGGAAAGCGGCCGCAGCGCGCTTGCCCGTGCCATAGCGGCCGTGGAAAAGGAGCACAGGGGCCACCTGCGCCCAGCTCTCTTCCCAAGCGGTCGCCCATTGCGACAAGCTGGACCGCACATCCGCAGGGAGGCTCTCGGTTCCGTTGCTCGCCGCGCTGGCGGCTATGGGCTCCAGGCGGTGTTCGATCTGATCGGATCCTAACAGATAGCCCACCACCCGTTCGTCCAGCTTCAGGTAGCGGGACAGGAGAACGGCCCGACGCGCCCCAGGATCCTCGTGCAAGGTCACCAACTCCCATCGGGAAAGGGGCGCTTGAGGCTCAAACGACGCCCGGGCCTGTAGCCGAGCTTCTACGTCTGGGCAGAGCAGGCGCAGCACCAGGTGGATGGTGGGGCGCTTTTTCGTGACATCATCCTGCAGGTAGGCGAAAAGCCGCTCGTACTTGAGATCCATTTCCGCAGCCAGGCAGATGAGGATCACCTGCCGTTCAAAGCTATTCAGACCGAAGAGCTGACCGAGGCGATCGAGCTTGAGGGTGCTTCCCCGCTCACGGGCAGCCCTCTGGATGGACGCTATGCGCCCCTCCACGGCCAGGACAGCATCCGCGATAGAGGCCAGCGTATCATTCGTGGGCAAAGGGCTCAACAGCAGGTTGGCGAGCGAGAGGCCCTGCTCCAGAAGACGATCGGCCTCTTCATCCGAGACGTACAGGCCACGGAACTCCTCATCGGGCCGGTCGCCAGTCTGGAGGCGTAACCGTATGACCTCGCGGCGGATCAAAAGATCCAGTCGCGCGAGGTGGGCGAGGGTGTATTCGAGGTCATCAGCGCTTGCGTCTACCATTGGCGGGATCTCCATCCGCCTTGAGGTTCTCTGGACCAGGCCCACGAGCAGCTTCTGAGGGTAGAGTGGTGTGGCTGGTGATGAAGGGAATGATGGCTTGCAGATCCAGGAAGCTCAGGCTATCACCGCTGGCAACATGCTGAATGGTGCCGTGTGATCGGCTTTGTCCATCGGACCAGATGCGCACCACAAACGATGTATAGCCACGCATCGTCCCTCCAAGCGAGGATACGCCGTCAGCTTTTGCCCCCATTGTAGCACACAGCAGTTGTCCGATGATTAGGCGATGGTTTGTATGCGGTTATGCTATATCGGGGGAAGGTGCATGCGGTTGCTTCACGCTACCAACCATTTGGAGACCTCTTGGCCTGCGCAGATGCTTTCGTAGAGCTCGACGGTCTCCGGTTCCGGGTCGATGCCAATCTGTTCATTGAGTACATGCAGACAGAGCTCATACCAGCGCAGGGCGAGCGCGCGGTTGCCGCTCTCTGCCAGGCAGGCCATCAGATGGCGATAGGCATCCTCACGCCAAGGATCGCGCGCCAGGATCTTTTTCCAGCCATCGAGCGCCTGATCCAGGTGCCCCGTTCGTAGCCAATAGCGACTCAGCTTGTCCAGGATGGTGAGGTACGTGTCTCGAAAGTGCTCGCGCAGGACAAGAGCCCACTCCTCGGAGAGATCGTCCTTCAATAGGTCGTCGCCATATAGCGCCTCTGCGCGCACATAGTATGGGATGGCTTGCGCCAGCTGGCCGGCGCGCTCCAGACGGCTCCCCACCAGCCATGCGCCCTCAAAGGCCTTGATGTCCACCCAAACGGTGGGATTCGACTCCAGTAGGTAGCACCCGTTGCGGAAGATGATATACTGCTCGGACTGATCCGTCCTCTCATCGCCAGAGAGCAGCCGGCGCAAGCGATACACGGCGCCCTTGAGGCGGTTATTGGCCGTGGCCGAATCGGTATCCGGCCAAAGAGTCGCGAGCAGAACGTCTCGCTGCACCGGTTTGCCAGAGTGAACAGCCAGGTATTTGAGGATGCTGTAGCCCTTGCCGCTGCGATCCAGGGGGATGGGGCGAGCGCCTACGGATACTTCAAACTGGCCAAAGCAGCGAATGCGCAATCCCTGCTCGGCCTCAACAGCAGGCATACCGGGCTCCGGCGTGGTCTCGGTATGCAGCAGGGAGGTTACCAGCTCGCGGCAGCGAGCCAAACCGGCCAGTTGGCGATCGAATCCGGCTGACAACTGGCGCAACTGGCTCTGGGCGGCGCGCACATCTTGCTCCAGGGCCATCATCGACGCCAGGACGCTCTCCAGATCATGAGAGGATTCAGGATCCGACGCCTGGGAACTCGGATCGGTGAGGTCCGAGGATGCCTGCGCTTGACCGCCACCCATCGCGCTATCCTTTCTGCATGAGACGAAACGCGCAAGCGCATTATAAAGGTGTCGTGGCCCAGAGTCCACCGCGCGTGCGGACTTTCCAGCCCCAATTCGACAAACCCCCACGAACAGCTATCATCAGCAGGTCTTCTTGTGTCGCCCGGAGAAGCTGCCTCGAGTCTTTGGAGGATAGTCTGTGTCGTTGCGTCGCTGGGGTCTCTCGCGCCGGGTGGCGCTCGGTCTCGTTGTGGGCCTTGTGGGCATGCTCGCCGCGCGCTGGACGCGCTTTCCCGGCGGTGGACTGACGGGGGCGCTGCTCTTGACGGGCGCGCTGCGCCTCGCCAATGGCCCGATCGAAGCGCCCCCTGGTTGGATGAAGGCGCTGGCGCGCATCTGCCTGGGCCTGGCCATCGGCGTACAGGTGACACCCGAGACTGTCGAGGCTATCGGCCGCGCCATGCTGCCGGTGCTGTTCATGATCACGGTCATGATGGCGCTGGGCCTGCTCCTCGCGCGCGTCATCCGGCGCGCCACCGACATGCCGCTGGTCACGGCGCTTTGTTCCTCATCGCCCGGCGGCCTGTCCGCGATGGTGGCCCTGGCAGACGACCTGGGTGGTGAGGGGGCCGTGGTGGCCAGCATGCACTTGGTTCGCTACATCAGTGTTCAACTGGTGGTGCCACTCCTGGTGCGCGCTCGCTTTCCGGCAGCAGAGGGCGCGGCGGTCGCACTTGCCGGGCCGGGCGCTGCTCCGGCAGCTGCTTTGCTCCGGATCATCCTGCTGACCACGATCGGCCTGCTGGTGGGCTTTGGCGCCGAGCGCCTCCGCCTGCCGGCGGGAGGCATGCTGGGCGGCATGCTTGCGGCTGCCGTGTTCAACCCGTTGTGGCTGCGCCTGCCCGGCTTGCCCGGCGCCTACTCGCTCGTGGCCCAACTGGTCATCGGCGTGGGCGTGGGCGCGACACTCACCCGCGCTGCGCTCCACGATTTCAAGCCCTATGCCCTCTCGGGGATCCTGATGACGGCCTGTCTCATCCTGATGGCCTTGGGGTTGGGCTGGGTGCTGGCGCAAGTCAGCTCGCTGGATCTGGTGACCGCCATCGTGGGCAGCGCCCCGGGCGGCGCCGATACCATGGTCCTGCTGGCCTCTGATCTGGACGCCGACCCGCAGCTGGTGGCGGCCATGCACCTTTCCCGTCTGATCCTGATCATGTTGGCCATGCCCTTCTTGATTCGCGTCTCGAGCCAACGCAGCGTGCCTCAAGCCGAGGCGGCTGGTTAGCGGCTTGGCTTGCCCTCCGCTGGGGTGAGTGAAAGGAGTCTCTCAGACATGCCAATGCGCCCCAATATACTGCTCATCATCACCGATCAGCAGTCCCATGCGGCCATGAGCTGCGCCGGAAATGATGCGTTGCGCACGCCGGCCATGGATAGCCTGGCCGAGACGGGCGTGCTTTTCCGGCAGGCCTATTGCAGCTATCCCCTGTGCACGCCCTCGCGCGCGGCCATCTTCACCGGGCGGATGCCCCATGAGATCGGCATCAGCGGCAATAATGAGCCCATCGCCGAGCCCTTCCGCCAGGAGGAGTTGGGCTGGCTCTTCCAGCGCGCCGGCTATGATTGCGTCTACGGCGGAAAATGGCACGTGCCCGAGATCGCCATGCCCGATCGTGAGCACGGCTTTCGCACGATCTGCGGCTTTGACGATGCCCATCTGGGGGAGGCTTGCAGCACCTATCTGGCTAACTATGCGGCTGGCGACCGAGCGCAGCCCTTTTTCATGGTCGCTTCGTTTGACAATCCCCACAACATCTGCGAGTGGGCCCGCCATCAGGTGCTGCCCTGGGGGCCAGTGGCCGATGCACCCACCCAGGACTGCCCCAACCTGCCGCTCAACTACGCCATTCCCGCTTTTGAGCCCGAGGCCATCCGCTGGGCACAAGCGTCGGAACGACGGGTCTATCCCACGGTGAGCTTCACGCCGGAGGATTGGCGCCATTATCGGCAGGCCTACTTTCGGTTGGTGGAAAAGGTGGATGGCGAGATCGGGCGTATCCTGGCCAGCTTGCGCGCTCATGATCTAGAGGAGCAGACGCTGATCGTGCTGACCAGCGACCATGGCGATGGCATGGGCGCCCACCACTGGAACCAGAAGAGCGTCCTATACGACGAGGTGATGCGCGTGCCGCTGATCGTCAGTCTCAAAGGTGTGACCCGGGCTGGCGCACAGGACGACAACCATCTGGTCGCGCAGGGGCTTGACCTTCTGCCCACCCTCTGCGACTATGCGGCCATAGCGCCGTCGGACGATCTACTCGGGCGCAGCTTGCGCGACCTGGCCGAAGGGCGCGAGCCCGACTCATGGCATAGGGCGGTGTACGCCGAGTCTCGCCTGGCGCCACGCATCGAGGCGCGCATGGTGCGCACCCAACGGCACAAATATGCCCTCTACTCCTATGGCAAGTACCGGGAACAACTGATTGACTTGGCCAACGACCCGGGCGAGATGGTCAACTTGGCAGTGGAAAACCGATACGCCGATCTGCTACAGCAGCACCGCGACCTTCTCTGGGAGTGGTGCCTGCAGACCAGTGATCCGTTCGAGAAGCACGACAGCCACCCTGATCGGCCCAACCTGCCTGGACACGAGTTCGAGCCGTGAGGCGGCAGTTACAGTAGGGTGTAAGGTGGTCGCTAGTCCGCAGACTCGACCGATATCACGCCCCCCAGGGCGTTGGTGGTGATCTTCCAGCGGCTGCCCGGCGTAAAGCGTTGGAATTCGCTCAGGGTGCGGGGCTCGTAGGTGTAGCGCTGGCCGTCGTCGTTCAGGATGACGGTGTAGTTTTCGCTGCGCGCTTCGGCACGCTGATCCCTTGCGAGGCTGAGCGGCGGCCATTGCGGACGCAGGTCGCTTCCGCTGAGCTGCGGACCTGGGACCATCTGCCACACCAGCACGGTGTAGCGGCACCAGTCATCTGAAACATGGTACTGGCAGTCCTGTACCACTTGGCCCTGGCCGGTGCCCGTGTCGACCACGTAGGGGGTGCGGCACACCTCGCGCGCCCCGGCCACGGGCTCGTCCACGATCTGGCGCACGCGCTGGGTGCACTCGAGCGCGCGGGCCTCGGCGGGAACCTGATCGCGCCAGCCCTCGCGCGTCACCGGCACCAATTGCTCGAGCGCGATGCTGTAGGTCCAGCGCACATCCTCTACCTCGGCCACCGTCTCCCCAGAGCCGCGGGTGAGCAGCAGCAGGCCCGCCACGCAAGCGAAGAGAGCCAGCAAGATGAGGATCACGGGCAGAAGGCGCCGTTTGGGAGCTGTGGCTATCTCTTGCGCCGGCTCTGGCACCTCGGGGCGCGCCAGGCTGCCGCCGCACTGCGAGCATGTAAACGCCGTGGCCGGATTCTCAGCCCCACAGTGGGGACAGATGAGTGCCGGTTTCGCGCTGGCGTCATAGGCGCCCAACACCTGGCCGCTCTCGCGGCGCGTGCCGGCGCTCAGATCCCCTCCGCACTGGGTGCAGGTGGAGGCGTCGGCGCGATTGCGCGTGCCGCAGTAGGGGCAGAGGATATCGGGCCCGGCCGCGACCCGCTGAGCGGTCTCCTCGCTGGTGTCCAATTCCTGCTGGACGGGGAGCTCAAACTCGACCCCCTCGGGCATGGCCGCGCCGCAACTGCGGCAGGTTCGGATGCTGCCCGGGTTGCGCATGCTACACGAAGGACAGGTCCATTCCAGCTCGACGTAGCCCAGCGTCTTTTTCGCCATCTTGCTCCTCATCTGGATGTGCCACGCGGTGCCTGGCGCCCATATTCTACGGGGCCTGCCCACCTCCGGTCAAACGCAGGGTCATTCCACGGGGCTGCGCTGGCTCGTAGGATGCGGTCAGCCTTGACCCAGTCTGAACAAGGCTCGACAGAGGCGAACGACCTGAGTATAGTTCGAGGCGTCCCAACGGACGATGCGCCCATGTGTCAAGAGAGGCGGCATATGTCAGGCGGGGATGCCTTGCGAGCGCGCCGATGATCGCGTTGCAGCTACACGCAGTCTGCTGCGCCGAGGAAAGATTCGGATGGAGATCCGCTACAGAGGGCAACTGAGCTGGAGAGATTGCTTGCGGGCCTGCGCTGTGCACTACCGGCCGCATCCGCTGGGCTGGGTGTTGCGCGGGTTGGTGGCGCTTCTGTCGCTCGCTCTGGTCGTCTATCCAGAGATGCGCGGCCTGAATGGCGCTCGCCTCTGGCCCATCGCTTTTCTCAGTGTGGCCCTGGCTGCATCCCCCTGGTGGCTGGCCTATCTGACCGTCCGCCAGGTCTGGATGCGGAGCCATGCCTTTGGCCAGCCCCAGTCGGGGATCATCAGCCCCGAGGGCATCCGACCGGTCGAGGCCGGAGCGATCATCCGCTGGCGCGACTATGTGATGTATCGCGAGCGGCCTGGCCTGATCATGCTCTATGCAACGCCCGGCGCCTTTAGCGCGCTGTCTCGTAGCTTTTTCTCCAGCCTCAGCGACTGGGAGGCCTTCGGCTCGCTGGTGCGCGCCCGGGTGCCCAGAGGCACCCGGAACCTCCGCGAGCGCATCTGGAGTCCGGTGATGGTGATTCTGGCCCTGGCCCTGGCGGCCGCGCTCATCGCGACGCTCAGGGGCGCCGCGTAGAGCACGACACCGCGACGAGCGCCGAGTCAGGCACTCCTCACCAGTGATCCGCATGCTCTGCTGGCCCTTCGGGCCGCCGGACCGCTC
>JAFGLK010000123.1 GCA_016928125.1 Anaerolineae bacterium | reverse complement strand
CGCCTCTTGACTCCCGACATCAGGGCCAGCCGGAGTGAGCGATGATTCGGGGGCTTGACCATGAGCGACTCCAACCACGCACGGGTCAACCTAGACGACAGATGGGTTCACTGCTGAGCCCACAAGATAGCCATGAGGGCGCCCTCTCGACGCCACGAGATGGTCCCGATTATACTGACAGTCCACATTCTGTGCAACGAAGCATGTCGGTATTTTGTCAGCAAAATGTGGGAATCTTGCTACAAGATTGTCTAGCAGCTGGACCGCGGATGTCGTTTAATGGGTATGTTGGGCTGAGCCTGGCGCTTGGGCGGCGTGCCTGTGCAAGCTAGAGCCAGAGAGCACAGTACGAACATGGCCAGCAGGGGATGCGCGTCGGCTTGAGGGGGCTACGCTGGCGCGGAAAAGCCTGTCTCTTCTTGTACAAAAGTATCCTGGAAGAGAAGAAACACGTTCTGAGCACGGAAAAGTCCATCTTGGCATCGGAGCTTGGTTGACAGGGTTGTTGATCAAGCCTAGAATCCGGCCTAGAACAAGATGAGGGAGCGATCGATCAGCCAGGGCATGGTCGCCAGACTCTAGGTCCACTGTTCCCACGGAAAGAGATGCGCCTATATGAAAGTGCTCGTAGCCACCAAAGAGCGTGCCGTGTTTGACATATTGAGGGATCATGCGTCAGCCACAGGTAGTGGCTCGCGCTCTGCAGATAGCCTCGATTGCACTTCTGTCCTGACGACCGGCAAGATCTACGAGGCCCTCCCGGACATGCAGCTCGCAATCGTCGATTATGCCGATCTCATCGCGCACCCTTTCTCGCCAGAGTTAGTTCGACGCCTGCTTGAGAACGCCCCTCTCAAGGTCTGCTCTTCGAGTGAATTCCTGGATGACCCCAACCGGTTTCTGGCCACCGAGCGATTGCGGCAGAGAAGGCGTCCGCTGCCGCCCAAACGCACGATCGCCTTCACGTCCTATTCAGGCGGAACGGGCAAGACCTCCCTGGCGCTGGATACGGCCTTGCACTTTGTGGAGCAAACCAAAGAACTCGCTTCGCTGCCTACGGCATTGTTCGAGCTGACCTACGGGAACTCGGCTTTGCAGGCGCTGTTGGGGTTTGATGAAGTTCCTTCGCTGTATGACTTGGTCTCAACGCCCGAGTTGGAGCCACCCGAATTCGGGGGGGTCTCGCTCTATCCCATGGACTATGATCAGGTGAGGCTGCTCCCTTCAGTCCAGGTTTCGCGCTATCTCCAGACTCAGGTATCTCATTACGTTCTTACCGTGGTCGATACGCCTTGGCCTCCGGTCATGGTGTCTTCTCTGCAGAACGAGGTGGACCTCTGGATTGTCGTGACCACGCCACGAGTGGATGCGGTTGAGAACGCTCGCCGACTGCGCCAAGAACTGAGCCGGGACTATGGCGAGGAGAAGGTGATCCTGGCAGTGAATCAGTCAGGTGGTTTTGGGACCTCCCTGGCACTCATGGGAACCCGGCGTGAGATCGAGCTCTCCCAGAGCAAGGGCGCTGGCATCCTGTTTGAAGGGCGCTTGGGACGCGAGGTGCTTACCTATGTGTACGGACCTCTCTGGCGCGAGATGCGCATGCACAGACGAAGATGGCGTCCTTTCCGTTCTCGAAAGGGACGATGACAGCGAGCTCAACGTGGCGAAGGCGGAGGGAGAATGGCAGCTAGCCGAACGATCAAGGTACTCGTCGCAACCCAAGCCCGTGAGATCTATGAGATCCTCGGGGAGCGAGACAACGTTGCCTATGACATTGCTCTATACACAGGTACCATCAGAGCATCGCTCCCCGATGTGCAGTTGGTCATCATCGACTATGAGGATTTGGTCGAGTATCCTTTGAGTGAGGTCGAGATCCGCGAGGAACTGCATCAATCGCAGATTGTTCAGTGCAGCAGTTCCGAGTTTGCCGCCAATCCGGACCGTTTTTTGGGGGAATTGGTGGCCAATCGACCGGGTGCGATGCTATCGCTTCCGGGGCATTACTGCCTCGCCTTTGTCTCCTATTCGGGCGGCACGGGACGTACCACGCTGGCCTTGGACACTGCCTTGCGCTATGCTGAGGTGCTCGGCAAGCATCGGGGCAGACGCGCCACCGATGAGGACCTCGAGGCTGCATCGATAGCGGAGGCCGACCAAAGGTCTGCGCTGGTGCTTGAGCTGACCTTTGGCTCATCATCGGTCGTTGCCGTAACGGGCATTGATATGCCGCACCTCTATCAACTCACCACGGACACAGAGACGCATCCCCAAGTCTACAAAGGGGTCGATCTGGTGCCGATGGATTATGAGAATGTGCGCGTGCTTTCCTCGGACTATGTCAAGCGCTATTTCGCCCACCAGATCGAAACCCACGAGTTGAGCATCGTGGATGCTGCCTGGCCTCACGGTCTGGCAGACGCCATAGTCGACAAGGTGGATCTCTGGATAGTCGTCGCGACAGAGCGAGCGGATACGGTCGCCAATGCCCAGAAGCTGAGCGAGGAATTGCGCGCGAGGTATGGCGAGAACAAGGTCTGGTTGCTGCAGAATGTCCTCACCAGAGCGAAAAAACGAGGCAATAACGGCGATCAGGCTACCCAGACGTTGGCGTGGAATATCCAGGTGCCGACCGTCAATTCGCCCGACAGTTACCGGGGCGAGATGGGCGAGATCGTGCTCTCGCAGGTCTTTGCGCCCATCTGGAGCGACTATACCAAGTCTCGCAGATCCAGTCTATTCAGCTAGGTACGAGGGCCTGGGCCGCTCCGGAGCTCTTTCGACCAGCACAAGCATGCCAAGCTTTGGCGCATCGTGGAGGGAACATGTCTGCTCGAAAAGTGATTCTCTTTCTCATTGCGGCCGCCTTGCTCGTCGTCGTGTTGATCATGCAGATCCGGGGACCACGGACAGCCGAGACCGAACAGGAGAGCATGACGGTCGTTGTAGCCGGTCACGACATCCCTCCCTATACCATTCTCGAGTCGGCCGACCTGACGACATCGCGCGTTCCGCCCAGCGAGGCGGTCAAGAGCTATGTGCGCGTGGAGCAGCTCGTGGGCAAGATGCTCACCGATGAACTGCGGAATGGCAACATCATTCGCAGCGAAAACGTGGTTGACCTGCCCTCTGTCTGGTCGGATGATATGCTCATCGCAAGCTTTGACGTGCCCACGGCCCGCATCGTGGGCGGCCAGTTGCGCCAGGGACACTTTATCGATCTGCTGGTGACGCGCCCTGAGACCCAGAATCAGTTCTCGGAGGCGCTGTGGTTGGCAAGCAATCTGTGGGTGGCTGATGTTCGCCAGTCCTCGGGCGCGGCGGTGGCGCGGCCTACAGCCGCTGCTTTGCCGTCGGGCGCCGTGGCCCCGGAGACGCAGCCCACACCACGCAGCGGCGGATTCAGCCTGGGCGGGTTTTCAGGCGCTACGACGCTTGGCGCCCAGCAGGGGCCGGCGAACCTGGTCGTGATAGCCGCCCACCGCGAGACGGTGCGCACCATCGCCGATTATCTGGGGGCGCGCCTCTATGATCCCTGGATTGTGGTCCGCCCCGGGCAGGCGGCTGCCGAGACGGTGGGCCGAATCGAAGGGATTGTCTTCTACGACATGAACGAAAACCTCTTCCAGGAGCGCAATGAGATGGGCCTGGATGGGGTTGAGATCACGCTGTACGATGAGCGCAATGTCGCCAAGAAAAGAATCCAGGCCCTGGGCGGGGGCCGCTTTAGCTTCGATGACCTGGCCCCCGGCATCTACTATGTTGAGGAAGAGGATCCAGAGGAATTCACGTCGATCTCGGCGAACAAACTGCAGGTCGAGGTTGTCGCTGGTCAGACGCATCATGTGATGTTTGCCGACGCAAAAAAAGTGACGGGGCCTGAGTCTGAGGGGGCCGCTGTGGCTCAGGCCATGCCGTTGGAGACACCCTTGCCTCGTTGTGATTTTCGGATGGTCATCAGCGCACGCCGCGATGGTCCCGAACTGACGCAAGCGCTTGAGCCCAACGCGCAATCGGTGTGGGCCGTTATTCGACCAGCCAGCGCCTGCCCCGCCGATGTGCCCCTGGAGGTGCGAGCCTACCACGAGCCGAGCGGCGAAAGCAGTGGGCACACCTTCTTGGACGACTGGCGAGCAAACAGCGCACAGCTCTCAGTCGAGCTGAGATCGTGGCAGGGGCAGAGCTTCGCGCCAGGCACCTATATCGCCACCCTCGTGGGCGAGGATGGCGCCATTCTGGATGTGGCCTCCTGGCGCGTCGCGGCGCCAGAGCCAGCCCCAGAGCCGGCATCCACAGCAGCGCCGATCATTATGCCCAAAGAGCTGCCCGTGACGGGTGCGGAGATATTGCCGCGCGAGATCGGGCCGCAGACACGATTTGGGTTCGACCGAGGATACTGAGTAGCGCCCCCTACGTGGTGCGCTGCCTTGCAGCGATGAGTCTCTGCTGACCTTGAGGAGCTGCCCGAACATGTACGATAATACATTCTACAACCAGATTACGACCAGGATCCAGGACTATCTGGTAACGCGTGAGGTGCCGGTGCCGCGCTGGCGCGGAGCACACCCCGATGAGGAACTGGCTTTCCATGCCTGGATCTTGCGCGCCATGCGCGAATTGCGCATTGGCATCGATGAACGCGATCGCCAGGACGTAACCAGAGAGATCTCCAAACGGATCATTGGTCTAGGTGTGCTTCAGCCGTTTCTCGAAGAGGACGGCATTGAAGAGATCATCGTGCGGAATGGGTTCGTCTTGACCGAGCGTGATGGTCAGATTCAAGACGAAGGCTATCTGGCCGGGCGCGGCCCCTCGGGGGATCAGTACTTCTATCGCCTGGCGCGACGCATCGCCGAGATGGAAGGCATCGGTCTGGGCGGCAAGGAGCCCAAGATCAAGGTTGGCCTGCCCGACGGCTCTCGCTTTGCAGCGACGATCCCACCCCTGAGTCGAGAGGGAACGGCGATCAACATCCGACGTTTTGCTCGCCGCAAGCTGTCGCTGGTGGATCTGGTGGATCGCGGTAGCGCCGACAAGGAGACGATCGATCTGCTGACCGAAGTGGCCGCATCGATGCTAGTGAGCGTGGTCTTTGCGGGTCGCCCAGGCGCCGGAAAGACCACCTGGCTCAACGCCTTTTCGGCCCACTTACCGGCGCATGCGCAGGTGACGGTAGTCGAGACCTTTGAGGAGTTGCAGCCTCAGGTGGAGCACTTTCACCATCTGGTGGTTGAGGACGAAGAAGGTGAGATGGGCGAGGCGATCAACACCAGTGTGCTGCGCATGCGACCGGATGTGTTGATGATCGGCGAGGTGGTCTCGCGCGAGGCCTATCAGTACGTCATGGCCCTCAACCTGGGCATTGTGAGCCACACCACCACCCACTCACAATCTGCCCTAATGGCCCTTGCTCGTCTGGAGAATCTGGCCAGGCGAGACATGAGCGTCGATGAGCTGCGGCCGGTTCTCGGGAATGGCTTGCGCCTGGTGATTCACCTGGCCAAGCAGTACAACGCCGAGCGGCGCCAATATGTGCGCTATATGAACGAGATGGTGGCCATTCTGGGTTATGAAGATGGCCATTATGTCACCAAAGTGCTCAAGCAGCGTCAGGGAGACGGCTACACGCCTTTGGCCGGAGGAATGGAGCTGTTGCTGTGATCCAGATTGTCATTCTGCTGCTCGTGGCGCTACTGGTGTATCTGGCGCTCGGCGAGGACACGACTCGCGAGACGGAACGTATGGCGCGGCGGCGATTCCAGAACTGGTGGGCCCGCTATGGAAGATACGTCACGCGACCGGTGGTGCTTCCCACCGCGGTGCTGCTCGCCCTGGCGATCCTGATGCGAGATATCGTGCTGACGCCCTTTCTGATCGTGGTGGCTGCCTCGGTGGCCTACTTTCGCATCCAGCAGATCATGGTGGAGCTCAATACCATCACACCGCGACAGGTGTCTCAGTTGGTATTGGCCTTCCGGGGCGCCTATCAAATCCAGCCAGCCGTGTTCAAGAGCCTGGGCTTGGCGGCAGAAAAAGTGGGAGAGCCGCTGCGTGAGTTGCTCAACGTCACCGTGGAGACCTTTTTCACCACGTCATCGCCCGCTCGGGCGTTTGATATCTTTCGCAGCCGCACCGACAATCCGTCGCTGCACCAATTCATCTACATCCTGGAGATGAGCGAATCGTCCACGAACGAGTCCGTGGTTGAGGCCTTGGACTTGCTGGTGAGGCGCTTGCGGGTACAGGAAGAGCTGCAGCGCCAGGTGGAGTCGAGTATGGCCAGCATCACGGGCCAAACGAGCTTTATGCAGGTGCTGGCGGTCATCATCGCTTTCATCGTGGCTCTGATTCCTGGGTTTCGCCAGATCTATGCGAGCGGTCTGCTGGGACGCGCTGGGTATATCCTGCTGATCGCCATCATCCTGGGCGGCTCATATCTGATCGAGAAGAAAACTCAGCAGTTGCGAGAGCAGATTCTATGAATACGTGGTTTATCATCGTCATCGTTGCGGCGTTTTTCTTTCTGTTGATGGCCTTGCTGCGGCTAGACTATCAGATCAGGCGGATCATATTGTTCCAGAGGCGCCGCCTTGGGCGTCACCGGGTCAGATCTGTGTTGCCTGGCCTGCGGCGGACCGCGACGAAAAAGTATCACACTTCGCTGAGCGATGTGCGCGACTTGGTGATCAGCTTGCAGCTGGGGACCTCGCTTGAGTCCACTCTGACAGGCTCGCTCGCCAGAGCCGCGGAGCAGTTCGCCGGTCGAGGCGACCTGGGAGAGCGGCTGCGCAGGCATGTGGAGTCACGTCTGAGCATCTCGCCGCAGGCTGTCCTCGAGGGGCTGGCCGATGACTTTGATATCCGACAGCTGGATGAGGTTCTGGAACGTGTTCGTATGGCCGAAGAAGGTGGCGTGAGCTACAACCGCGTTCTGACCGTCAGCGCGGATGCGATCGAGGAGGATATTCGCGGACAGATTGAGGCGGAGATCGAGAAGGCGCCCATCCGTATGACGTTGCCCATGGTTGCGGGCGTGTTCTTCCCGGCGCTCATCCTCGGCCTGATTCCACTCCTGGCATCCGGCCTAAGTCAGATGCGGGTTGCAGGTCCATAGGGGGTCAATCCATCCTTCTGGCAGTGGGCCAGAGATGGTGATCTGGCAGTTTTTATGAGTATTGGAGGTAGAGAGATGAAGGAGATCAAGAGGTTTCTGGCAGACGAGTCAGGGCCCGAACTGGTAGAATGGGCCGTCGTGACGATGATCCTGATCCTGGCCACCTATCTGGTGCTCAGGGCAATCGGAGGCACGCTGAACGACATCTACCAGAGGATTCTGGACACACTGAATGAGATCGTAGGCTGGAGCTACGACTAGCTCTGCGCTTCAGCAGCCTGGTTCACCCCCTGTGGCAGGCGTAGAGTCGGCGCAGGTTGGATAGGGGGAGCGACCGATGGGTCCTCCCCTGATCCGACAGATTGTGTCTCGTTGCTCTGGAGTGCGTGTTGACTGTAAGTGCCGCAGTCTGCAGGATTGACCCTTGTGGCACGTGCGATTGGGGGATGAATGCTCGATCTCGATCGATGCAAGAGGTGCCTGGTGGCGCTCTATTCCGACGAGCGTGGCACCGAACTGATTGAATGGATGCTGCTCACCGTCATCGTGGCCCTGGCTGGGTACACGATCCTAACGACAATACCCGGCCGGCTCAGCGATGCCTTTGAGCACGTCTTGCGCCGTTTCGTTCGCTAAAGCACCTCCGCGCGCCTCTGGTCGTATCGGCTTCAACTCATGCATGGAGACCGCATGTCAACGGCCTGGCCCAGTCTCACCATCAGAATAGCGCTCACGCTTTGGCTCATCGCGATCTCGGTTTGGGATCGAATGCAGCAACGCGTGCCCAATGGGCTGGTCCTGCCGGTGATGTTTGGCGCATTCGCCTGGCAAGCGTATCTCACCACGACCGACGGCGTATGGAACCGCGTGTGGTTCGTCCTCTTTGCCTGGGTCGTTCTGTTCATGCTGTGGAAGGTCAACGTCTTTGGGGGGGGCGACAGCAAATTGGTGATGGCCCTCTTTGCCCTCTTTCCCGAGATGCAATTCCTCGTGCTCTTTTGCGTGGTGATCATAGCCGTCAGCATCCCGCTGATTGTTCTCAAGTACACCAAGAGAGGGCTGCGAGAGAGCCTCAAGGGCGCGGGCCGTCGCTTCGCCAAAGGTCCTCTTTTGCCGACCGCCGAGGAACTTCATGCCCAAGGAAGCCCTCATTGCTGGTCGTTGGCCCTGCCAGGAGTGATCTACCTATGGCTCCCTTTGTAAGAGATGAACGTGGCGCCATCGCGATCCAATTCGCTCTCATTTTGCCCATCTTCATCGTGATCCTCATTGGCGCCTTTGAATTGTGGAAGGTGCTCTATGTGCAGCAAGTTCTGAATGATGCGGCCTATCAGGGCGTGAAACTCATGGTGATGCAGGGCCGAGCGGATTATGACAAGCCTGGCCAACCAGAGAATGGCTCGGCCGTGGAAGATGGCGCACAGCAGATGATTCGGCGCTACGTGAGCCTATGCCCGTTTGTGGATCCCGCCGTACGCAATGATCCCAACAGCGAACTGTTGTCGGTGAACGTGCAGTACAGTCCCGGCAACTACCCTCAGTGCGGCAACACGGCAGCCGTCAATGTAACGCTTCGCTGGACCGTTGGGCGCGAATGGGCTGGGCGGCCCTCTGGTGGATGGCTGGACTTTATCGGCTTGTCTGGCGACCTGACAGGGTATGCGACCGGAATCGTTCTCTGTGAGCGAGAGGAGGATGTGCTCGGTGTCTCTCCTTAAGCGTTTTGCGCAGCATGTGAGCGATCCAGTGGGCCAAGCGGTGAAGCGCTTCCTACAAGACGAGCGTGGGGCTGAGGTGATCCAGTTCGCGTTGGTGCTGCCCCTCTTTGTGGGCATCGTCTGGTTCTCGACGGATGTCTGGCAGCTCATGACCCTGCGGGCCGCGGTGCGCTCGACGGCGACCCAGGCGGCGCGCTACATCTCCGAATACGCGGCGCCGCCTGAAGAGGTCATCCTGGAAAACCCTGAGATCGTGACACCGCAACGGCTTTGCGATGGGGTGGCGGAGATCATCGCGACCGGACTGGGGCGGCAGCGCGGGAACATGGGAGACAATCTGCAAGCCTCGGTGGGACTGCACAAGGTCGCCAATCCCATGGATTCCTCGAACGCCGCAGATAACGTCGAGCTTTTGTGTGGCTCGAACCTGGACCCAGATCGGGGTGAGTTCTACCCCTATATGCCCCTGGCAGACTGGCACCAGTGTTGCAGTCTGAATCCTGGTCTCACTCTGGAGTGCAATGACCAGTTTGTGTTGGTTTTGCATGTGGAAGTGCCCTGGCGCACGCTTCTCTTGGGCTTGGATCGCGCCTCGACGGAGGACAGGGCCATCGTGTTCGATGAAGTCGCGATGGGCACGGCGCCCTGTCAGCCCTTCCTCAGAATCGAGGGAGTTAGCGCGGGGGTTCCCCCAGGAGGCGGCGGTCCTGGGGGCTGTGTGGTGAGGGTGTCATGGAACATCGAGAGCAGTATGGTGCCCGACAGAGTCGAGATCTGGGCTGGGAACCGTAGCTCTCCCTACGATATGGAGACGCTCTATGCCCCGCAGACGGTGACGGTCAATGAGGCGACGCTGAGGATTCCCTTTGGCTCGGCTCCCACGATCTATGTCAGGGCGTACGCCGGGGCTCGTGAGGAGCAGGGCTCGCAACAAGTGTCGTGTCCATAGCTATCGAGATGCCTGCTAGCATGGAATGCCGCTAGCAACGGGGAGATGACCATGTCCGTGCAGAGGTTCTGGCGCGAACAACAAGGCGCGGCCTTGATAGAGTACGTGCTGATCTTTCCGCTCTTCCTGCTGCTCTTCTTGGGCTCGCTCGAGATCTTTCGTCTGCTCTCGGTGCAGCAATCGCTACGCACGGGCCTGAGGGAAGGCGTCGCTTGCCTGAGTCAGTGGAAGGATGAAGCCAGCCGCCCATACTGCGACCCCATCGCTGAGATCGTCCAGCAACTGGATCCTGATCGGAATCCATTCTCGCTGAACCCGCAAGGGTTCGCGCTGTACGTCAACGACATACCCTATCCAGACGGGATGCTGAACCTCGCCTATGGCGATGTCTTTGTCGCCCGCGCCGAGGTGATGATCCCGCTGGGCTACCTCTATCCATTTGAGCGCGGCCCCATCATCACTGTTCGCGTAAGCCAAGAATCATTCGTGGGCAGCTCTCCACAGTATTTCAAACTCTGGCGCGAGACTCCCTTCCCCATTCACCCCGCCGCTTTGCCCTGAGCTTCGTTCTGAGCGCCCAAGCGTTACGGGGCGGCCTGCTTTTGACGCAGCCGCCCTTTTCCGTATACTCTAGCCATCGGGGTGTGGCGCAGACTGGTAGCGCGCAGCGTTTGGGACGCTGAAGTCGGAGGTTCAAGTCCTCTCACCCCGACTCGCTCTTTGGCACGCGGGCGTAGCTCAGTTGGCAGAGCTCCTGCCTTCCAAGCAGGTTGTCGCGCGTTCAAATCGCGTCGCCCGCTCTAGCACCATGCACGCTCGTTTCGTGTGTGGTGTAGGGCTCTATGGCGTCTTGCTTACGTTATAGAGCCCGAAAACGGAAAACCCGATCTCAGATCAGCTTGACACCCTTCTCTGCCCATGCTATAATGCGGTCACATCAGATCAAAGACTGTGAACAAGAAAAGTACCTGCCAAAGCGGGATCTAGAGAGTCGGGGTGAGGTGGAAGCCCGGCATCGGCGCAGGCAGGGAATGGGCTTGGGAGTCGCGTATCCGAACATGATGGGATTCAGTAGGGTACGCCGGAGTCGCCACCGTTATCAGGGCTGAGGATATCGGATGTGGGCCATCGCGGGCACCTATCCCGTATCCGCAAGAGTGAGGCTGGCCACAGCGCAATTCCGCCATCACGGCGGATTTGTTTTTGTGGGCAATCCAGCCTAAGTGGGGTGGCACCACGGGGGCTCAGGCTCTCGTCCCTTGAGGGACGAGAGCTTTTTTTGTTGATGTCTTGTGGCAGGCGTCTCGAGTCGTGATCCTATTGGCACAGTCGATCGAACCATCAGGAGGATGACATGCAAAGCCAGTTCCTACTCTCCCAGAACGACGTTCCGACACAGTGGTACAATGCGCAGGCGGATCTGCCCCAGCCCCTGCCGCCGACGTTGCATCCGCTCACGCTCAAGCCAGTGGGCCCCGATGACCTTGCCCCGATCTTTCCTATGGGCCTGATCCTGCAGGAGGTGAGTCAGGAGCGCTACATCGACATCCCCAAGGAGGTACGTGAGGTCCTACAGCTCTGGCGACCAACCCCTCTGTATCGGGCTGTTCGGCTCGAGAAAGCGCTGAACACACCGGCCAAGATCTTTTACAAGTACGAAGGCACCAGCCCCACTGGCAGCCACAAACCTAACACCGCCGTGGCGCAGGCGTTCTTCAACAAGGCGGAAGGCGTGACCAAGCTCACGACCGAGACCGGGGCCGGGCAGTGGGGTGGGGCCCTGGCGATGGCCTGCAACTTTTTCGACATCGAGTGCAAGATCTACATGGTCAAGGTGAGCTATCAGCAAAAGCCTTACCGCCGCTCGGTGATGCAGCTCTTTGGCGCCTCGGTGTCCCCCAGCCCTAGCGACGAGACCGACTCGGGACGCGCGATTCTGGCTCAGGATCCGGATTCGCCCGGCTCTTTGGGTATCGCGATCAGCGAAGCCGTAGAGATCGCTATCAAGAACGCGGACACCAAGTATTCTCTCGGCAGCGTGCTGAACCACGTGTTGATGCACCAGACCGTCATCGGCGAGGAGTGCCTCAAGCAGCTCGACATGGCCGGCGTGGAGGCCGATGTGGTCATCGGCTGCGTCGGCGGGGGCTCGAACTTTGGCGGCATCGCCCTGCCCTTCCTGCGGCGCAACCTGCAGGATGGCGCCAAGACGCGCCTGGTGGCCGTCGAGCCTATGGCTTGCCCGTCCATGACGAAAGGCATCTATGCTTTCGATTATGGCGACACGGCCAAGATGGCCCCTGTGGTCAAGATGAATACGCTCGGTCACGACTTTGTCCCTCCTCCCATTCATTCAGGCGGGTTACGCTACCATGGCGTGGCACCCATGCTGGCTGCCCTACACGAGCAGGGGTTCATCGAGGCGATCGCCTACCATCAGATCCCGGTCTTTGACGCGGCTGTCCTGTTTACCCGCGCCGAGGGAATTATCCCGGCCCCCGAGACCGCCCACGCGATCCGCGCCGTCATCGACGAGGCGCTCGACGCCAAGGAAAAAGGCGAAGAGCGCGTGATCGTGTTCAATCTCAGCGGCCATGGGTTCCTGGATCTCGGCGCCTACGACGCCTATTTGGGTGGCAAACTGGTAGATTATGCCTACCCCGAGGAAAAGATTCAGGAAGCCCTGAAGAAGCTGCCCCAAGTCTCTCTGTAGATAGCGGCTGTTCGACGGGGAGGGGCGTGGTACCCCTCCCCGCATGGCCTCGCAAAGAGGATGGAGTGAACGGATGACAAAAAAGGTCTTGGTCACAGAAGCATTGGCAGAGGCGGGCCTTGACTTGTTACGGCAGACGTGCCAGGTCACCGTTCATCTCAAGCCCTCTCATGACGAACTGCTGCAGATGATCGGCGACTATGACGCTCTGATCGTGCGCAGCGCGACGGACGTGAACGCCCAGGTGCTGGCAGCCGGGACACGTCTGGCCGTGGTTGGCCGGGCCGGCACCGGCGTGGACAACATCGACGTCCAGGCCGCTACCCACCGGGGCATCCTGGTGGTCAACGCCCCGACCAGCAACACGGTGGCCGTAGCGGAACATACCATGGCCCTGATGCTCTCCCTGGCGCGTCATATCCCGCAAGCCAACTCCATCACGCACGCTGGACTCTGGGAAAAGAAGGGGCTGATGGGCACAGAGTTGCGCGATAAAACGCTGGGCCTCGTCGGCTTTGGTCGGGTGGGTCGCGCGGTGGCCTCAAGGGCGAGTGGCTTTGATATGCATATCGTCGCCTATGACCCCTTTGTGTCGCCAGAGATCGCTGCGCGCTACGATGCCAGGCTGCTCACGCTCGACGAGCTCCTGTCTCGCTCCGACTATGTGTCTCTACACGCGCCTTCCACGGAGAGGACCCGCGGCATCATCTCGGCGCGTGAGCTGGCCCTGATGAGGCCGACCGCCTACCTCATCAACTGCGCTCGCGGCGACCTGGTGATCCATGAGGATCTTGTGCAGGCCCTGTGCGAGGGCCACATCGCTGGCGCGGCTCTGGATGTGTTCATCGACGAGCCAAACATCGATCCTTCCTTGTGCGAGAATGCCCGGGTGTTGTTGACACCGCACTTGGGCGCCTCGACGGAAGAAGCGCAGAGCAGCGCGGCGCTTCAGGTGGCGCGCCAGGTCATCGACGTCCTGGCCGGGCGACCGCCCCGCTATCCCGTCAATATTACAGCCATGTCGTCCGAGGCCATGAAGCGCATTCAGCCGTATCTCGATCTGGCTACGCGTATGGGGCACTTTTATGCCCAATTCGCCGAGAACAATCTCACGGAGCTCGAAATCACCTACGCAGGCAGTTTGAGCGAGGAGAACACAGAGCTGATCACAGCCGCCCTGCTACAGGGCGTGCTGGCCGAGGCGGGGCAGGAGCTGGTGAACCTGGTCAACGCGCGCCTGATCGCCGAGGAGCATGGCCTGGTGGTGCGCGAGGTGCGCACCACCCATGTGGAGGGTTACTCGAGCCTGCTGTCGCTCTCTACCAAGACCACGAGGCACAGCCATCTGCTCAGCGGCACACTCATCCACGGCGAGCCGCACATCGTCCAGGTCGACAATTACTGGCTTGACTTTGTACCCCGCGGACACTTGCTCGTGGACGAGCACCTCGATCAACCCGGTTTGGTCGGTCTCATCGGCACCATTCTCGGCGACGCCGACGTGAACATCTCGTTCGTGCAACTGGGCCGTGCCGTCAAGGGAGGACAAGCCGTTATGGTCCTCGGGGTAGACGAGCCTTTGGTGGATGGCGTGCTGGATCGCATCCGCGGCATCGAGACGATTCGCTCGGCGCACTTTATCAGCCTGTAGGAGCTCAGTAGATGCCCGGCGGGTCAGAAGGGTAGGTCGACTGGCCGTGGATTGCAGCCCAGGCTTGTCGCGCCTCGGCCACGACGAACAGCGAGCCCGTGATGAGCACAAGATCGTCATCTTGCGCCGATGCAAGAGCTTGCGCGATGGCTTCCTCCACGGTGTGACATGCTTCGGTAGCATGGCCCAGGGCCTTGGCGGCGGCGCATAGCTCTTCGGTCGGCATAGCTCGGGGATGATGCGCCTGGGTCACAATCAGATGCGTGGCCTTGCCTAGAAGCAGGCTCAATTGGGCGGCTGGGTCATGGGTGCGCCCAGCCCCAAACACCACCACCAAGCGTCGGAAGCGCAGATAGCTGTCCACGGCGACCAGCAGCTTGTGGATCGAATCTCGATTGTGGGCGCCATCCACAACCACGAGCGGTCTGCGTCCCATGATCTCCAGGCGCCCTGGCCACTGGACGTCGGCCAGACCTCCAAGCACTGCCACATCGCTGATAGACAGCCCGGCCTGCCGCAGAATCCCGATGGCCGCCACGGCCACGCAGGCGTTCTCTAGCTGATGTGCCCCGAGCAGAGGAATCTCTACGTCCGGATACTCGGGGGCCTCTGCATGCCCCTGGCTGTAGATGGCCAGGCTCTGGCGTTCCAGATCAAAGCCCCGTAAATGCCACTGCCAATCGCGCCCCACAACATGCAGCCGTGCCTGCCTCTCTGCACAGATGGCCTCGATCACGTGCATCGCCTCTGGGGATTGCGGTGCCGACACGACCGGGACGCTTGGCTTGATGATGCCCGCTTTCTCCCGCGCGATGGCCGCAAGCGTGTCACCGAGCACCTGCACATGGTCCAGGCTGATGGAGGTGATCACCGAGACCAGCGGCGTCAGGACATTCGTCGCATCGAGTCGGCCCCCCAGGCCGACCTCAAAGATCCCCACGTCAATCTGCCGCTCGGCATAGTACCACATGGCCAGCGCGGTGATGAGCTCAAAGACGGTCACTTCGGGGCGCGCATCGAGCGTCGGCCGCATGCGTTCCACCATATAGGCCACGTCAGCCTCAGGGATGAGCTCGCCGCCCAACCGGATGCGCTCGCGAAATGTGTGCAGGTGTGGCGAGGTGTACATGCCTGTACGATACCCGGCTGCACGCAGAACGGAATCGATCATCGCGGTCGTGGAGCCCTTACCCTTGGTGCCCGCAATATGCACCGAGGGATAGGCGCGATGCGGCTGGCCGAAATGGCTCAGTAACTCCTCCACACGCTCGAGGCGCCAGACCCGCTCGCTGTAAGGCGGCTGGGCGCCGCGCTCAAAATTGGTGCGCTCAAAGATTCTACGCAGAGCCTCTTCATAAGTGAGCATGATGTGCCCTCGCTGTAGTCATCGTCTGCCCCACATTCTACTGCAGGCGCAACACAGTGCCAATGGTTCCAGTGGGAGCGCTCGAAAAGCCGTTCACGGGGCCACGCTGCATCTACCCAGCGAGGCCCAACGGGGGCGCCCTCTATGACCAGCACCTCTTCTGGCCACTCGTCGTGGCTCCCGATTCACAGCTCTGGTCTATCGGACTTGCCACGCAGGCTAGGTGATAGGGTATACTGGCACCACAAGCGTCTCGAACCGAGGAAGGAGGGCATCATGGATCTGGCGATAAGGGGCAAGGTCGCCCTGGTTGCGGCGGCCAGCCGCGGCCTTGGCAGGGCGGCTGCTCGGGCATTGTCGCAAGAGGGAGCGCTGGTCGCTATCGTGGCTCGAGGGGAACAGGCCCTGCGAGCCGCTGCACGAGAGATCGCCGCTGAGACGGGCGGTCAGATGCTGGCCGTGAACGCGGACGTGAGCTCGGCAGAAGATATCGCCACTATGGTCGGCGCTGTTGTGGAACGCTGGGGGCGCATCGATATCCTGGTCAACAACGCTGGCGGCCCCAAGCCAGGGGAGTTTACCGACATGGAAGACGCGGACTGGCTCGACGCCGTGCAACTCAACCTGATGAGCGCTGTACGGCTTACCCGTGCAGTGCTTCCCGGCATGCGCGAGCGGCGTTGGGGCCGCATCATCAATATCACGTCGATCTCGGTCAAACAGCCGCTTCCGAATCTGGTTCTCTCGAATACCGCCCGCGCGGGCGTTGTGGGCATGGCCAAGACGCTGGCGGACCAGGTGGCTGCCGAAGGCATCACCGTGAACAACGTGTGCCCGGGCTATATCCTGACCGACCGAGTCCGCGCAGTTGCCCGGGCGAACGCCGAGCAGGGTGGCCAGTCCATTGAGCAGGCGATCAGGGACATCGCGGGCTCGATACCGGTGGGACGTTTGGGACGACCAGAGGAGCTGGGCGCCTTGATTGCCTTCCTCGCCTCAGAGCAGGCCGCCTACATTACGGGAGCGAGCATTCAGATCGATGGCGGCCTGTACCGAGGCCTTTTGTAGACGCGATTACGGCGGGAGGCACAAGCCCATCCCGCCGTAATCGCCTGCTGGCTCAGGAAAAGCTCTGACGCCAAGGCGCCTGGTGCGCAACCTAATAAAGGTACTCGATCACTAGCTGCGATGGATAGCCGTGGTCCTTGGCGACAAAGGAGATCTCGCGGTGGATCCCTGTCTCCCAGGATACAAGCATGAAGCCATGATTGGCGAGATCCCCAGCCCACCAATCG
>JAFGLK010000122.1 GCA_016928125.1 Anaerolineae bacterium | reverse complement strand
GTGGGGCCGACCTTATCGCAGCAGCTTGTGGCAGGATGCGCTGCGACGGCTCATGCGCGACAAGCTGGCGATTGTGGGCCTGGCCATCCTGGTCATCTTTCTGCTGACGGCCGTCTTGGCGCCTTTGCTGGCGCCCTATGATCCGATCGCCCAGACCTTGAGCGACCGACGCACTCCCCCTTCCAGGCAGTATCTACTGGGCGCCGACGATCTCGGCCGTGATGTGTTGAGTCGCATCATCTTCGGCACGCGCAAGTCGCTGCAGGTAGGTGTGGTCTCGGTCTCGCTCGCCATCGTGGTGGGGGCGCTCATCGGCGCCGTCTCGGGCTATCTGGGCGGCTGGATCGACACGTTGGTCATGCGCGTGATGGACATCATGCTGGCCTTCCCCGCTCTGTTGCTGGCCATCGCCATCGTGACCATCCTGGGGCCCGGACTCATGAACATGCTCTACGCCATCGCCATCGTCTCCATTCCGGCCTATGCGCGCATCGTGCGGGCCTCGGTGCTGAGCGTCAAGGGTCAGGATTTCGTGCTGGCGTCGCAATCGGTCGGCTCTCGAGGGGGGCGCATTCTCTTCAGACATGTGCTGCCCAATTGCCTGACGCCTCTGATCGTGCAGGGCACCCTGGGCATCGGCACGGCCATTCTAGACGCCGCCGGGCTGAGCTTCCTCGGGCTTGGCGCACAACCGCCAGAGCCGGAATGGGGCGCCATGTTGGGGCAGGGGCGCTTTGCCGTCTTTACGGCGCCGCACATCGTGCTCTTTCCCGGGCTAGCCATCATGTTGACCGTGTTGGGCTTCAATTTGCTGGGCGACGGCCTGCGCGATGCCCTTGACCCGCGTTTGCGATTGTGATCGCGACTGCGGGATAGCCAGCCAACATCCCGCCCTTACATCCGGTTGAGCGAGTCCACGATCATAGTCTGCCTGCCCTCGCGTTGGTCAGCGTCTCGATTGCAGCGTGGACGCTTCTTTTCTCGCGTCAGCCGGCGATCGGGCGCATGCCGAATCCCCACGGCCCCCTGCCCTGGCTCGCTCTATTTTACTCGTCATGCGGTCTCAAGTATGCTTCGCGAAGGCTGACCGTTGCAGCCGAATGCCGCGGCATCTTTTGGAGACACGATGAAGAGAGCCAGGGGTCATCTGACAAGCATTCTGGTATGGACTCTGCTCTGCGGGGCTTTTTTCGGCGCTGTGCTCTCTGGCCGTAGCCAGTTCAAGGCTGGGGATCTATCCGGCCAGTTTCATGCGTTTGCCCTCTTTCAGTTTCGACAGCTTCTCAAGGGAGAGTGGCCCCTCTGGTCGCCGGGCAGTTATGGCGGATTCCCCTTTCTTGGCGACGTGCAGTCGGCCGTCTTTTACCCGCCGCGCTGGCTGACGCTGTTCGTAGCGCGCTGTCTGGGGCACCTGCCTTACGATCTCATCGAGATGGAAGCGATTCTACACGTCTGGCTGGCGGGCATCTTCACGTATGCGTTCGCACTCGATATCACGCACAAACGAGCCCCCGCGCTGGTAAGCGCGATCTGTTTCGCCTTGGGCGGCTACCTCACCAGCTACCCCATGCCTCAACTCGCCATCCTGGAGACCATCGCCTGGCTGCCCTTGATCCTGTGGGCGCTGCGCAGGGCAGTTCAGAGCTCCTATCCGACCAGATTCCTCGTCCTGGCTGCTGCGCTATGGGCTGTCGCGGCTCTGGCAGGCCATCCCCAGACGCTGATGCAGGTGAGCTATCTAGTCGCAGCTTACTATCTGTGTCTCGCCCTACGTGCTCGCTGGCGGTTTGCAGATGTCCTATGGCCCGGGCTGCTGGTCGGGCTGCTGGCTATGGGGCTATCGGCCGTGGGTTGGGTGCCGGCCCTGAGTTATTGGCCTCACACCGTCCGTGGCGGCGTCAGCTATGATTTCGTGTCCGGCGGCGCCCAACTGATCCACTACCTGCAGATGCTCCTCCCAGGGGCCTTTACGCTTTGGTCGGCGGAGTACGTCGGCGTCGCCGGGCTAGCGCTGGCCAGCGTGTGCTGGCTCCGAGGCCCAGCCGCTCCTGCCGCGCACCAGATCGAGACCCGGTTTTGGACGGTCGTTCTGCTCGTGGGCGGCGTGCTGGCTTTGGGAGACAAGGGCCTGCTCTTCGCGTTCTTGCACCGCGTCTTGCCTGGCATGGCTCTCTTCCGTCAGCAGGAACGCTGGTTGGCCCTATTCAATCTGGCCCTGGCGCTGCTTGCGGGTCTGGGGGCCTCGGCCTGGATCGAAGCCGACCGCGCGACGTGGCAGCGACTCTGGTCGCTCTGCCGCAACGTCCTGGCCCTCTCTTTGGGCCTGGCAGCGTTTGGGCTGTTCATGATTCAGGGCCTTCGGGAGGCAGCCTGGCCCTGGATCCTGGCGCGTCAGGCCCTGGGGCTCGGGCTTGTGCTGGTGATCTTGAGGGCGGATGCGCCCGGCAGGTATCGCTGGTCGGCGTTGCTCTCCGTGCTGGTCGTCGATCTGTTTCTGGTATGGTCCGGCGCCTCCCCGACGGAGCGGGTGACCTCGCGCCCCTTCTGGCCGCAGCCTCGTTGGCTGGAAACGGTGCGCTCGCAACCCGCTTATCGGCTCGATGCGAGCGGCACCTTTGCGGTCAATCTGGGCGAGGTGTACGGCTTGGAGGAGATTGGCGGCATCAGCCCGCTCGAGCCAGCCCGGCTCGTCGCGCTGCGCCAACTGCCCCGACAGCGCTACTGGCAGTTGCTGAGCGTGGGCTATGTGGTCGCGCGTGAGGCGGACGCTGCTGACGCGTTAATCCCGCTGGAGGAGATCCCGGCGGAATCCATTCCAGGCCAAAAAGACGCAGCCGCCCTATATGAGTTTGTCCACGCTCTGCCGCGGGCCAGGCTTGCCTATGCGCCGATCTTTGTGGAGGACGAATCGCAGGCGTTGGAGCGGCTGGCGGATCCAGGTTTCGATCCGGCGACGCAGGTGATCTTGCAGGGCGGCGGGGCGGGGAGCGACGGGGCGAGTGAGGCGTTCGCCACCTCGCCCGATCCCGCCCAGGCGCTTACCATCCTGGAGCGCGACGCGAATCGGTATGCTCTGCAGGTCGAGACACGCACGCCTGCCTATCTGGTGCTGAGTGAGTGGCACGACCCGGGCTGGAAAGCTCGGCTCGACGGGCGCCCCTTTCCGATACTGACGGCCAACTATGCCTTCCAGGCGGTTTTTGTGCTCCCAGGGACACATCGCATCGAGTTGCGCTATGCGCCACTCTATCTTCCCATTGGGGCTGGTCTCTCCTGCTTGTCGCTGCTCCTTGCGTCGATAGCGCTGGCTCTAGCGCGGCGCTGGCGGCCCCAGCCGGCGCTGCAGAGCCAGCTGGTGCGTCGGCTCCAGGCACTGCCCGCGATGAGCATCACGCTGCCCGTGAAGCGCGAACCCTGGATCGTGCTCGGGCTGTGTCTGCTCGCCTTTGGGCTGCGGGTGTTCCGTCTGGGATATCAAGAGCTCAGGGGCGATGAGGCGTTTTCATTCATCTATGCCAGCTACCCGCTGCGCGAGATCATCCCCGCCCTCCTGTCTGAGGGCGATCCCCATTCTCCGCTACACTATCTGGCCATGCACCTATGGATGCGCATGGCCGGCGCCTCCGAGTTTGCCCTACGTTTCCCCTCTGCCCTGCTGGGCGTAGCCATCATCCCGCTCGGTTGGCAGATCGGCAGGCGCTTTGGGGGCCGGCGCCTGGCCCTGTTGCTGGCCGCCTTGCTGTGCCTGTCAGAGCCGCTGGTCTGGGTGGCGCAGGACACGCGCAATCAGTACAGCGCCGTGGTGTTGTTCTCCGGCCTGGCCACCTGGGTGCTGACCGACCCTCGCTTTCGGGCCAAGGCCCTGTGGCGCGTCGGCTATGCCTTATCGGCCGCTCTGACGCTCTATAGCTTTTACTATGGGGCCTTTATGCTGCTGGCCCATGGGGTCTATGTCGTGCTGGCGCGGCGCGATCGGGGCCTGGTGGTCGCCTGGCTCTGGGGCCTGGGCGGGGCCCTGGTTCTCTTTGCCCCGTGGCTGATCGCGAGCGCGAGTCGAGTGATGGCCGCCGGCCAGCTCACTCACGGCTCTTCGCCGCGGCTGGCGCGTTTCCTGGTCAGCGGCTCGGCCTATCTGCTGGGTGGCGCCGCCTGGCCCAACGGGGTGGGGGAGTGGTTCTTTGCGCTGGGCACGCCGCTGCTCGTCTATGGGATCCATCTCGCGAGGTCCAGGATGCCGCATGGCCTGTTCCTGTCGGGCATCGGCATCTCCGTGCTCCTGACCTTCCTCATGCAATTCAGACGGGGGACCTATTCCGACCGCTATCTCCTGGTGATGGTTTTGCCGTTCTGGTTCTTCCTGGGCCAAGGTCTGCTGGGCTTACTGGAGGGTAAGACGCTGCGGCCGCTCCTGGGCTGCGCTGCCGTGCTGGGTCTGCTGACGATCAACCTTGTAGGGTTGGGACGGAACTACTTTGACACCGGCTACAGCCGAACGCGCGGCTATCGGCCTATCGCGGCGAGGATCGAGTCCAGCATGCGGCCCCAGGATGTCTTTCTGCGCAACTTTCCCGATCCCTGTTGGGACTACTATCTGCGGCATCTGAACCTCGGTGATGCCCTGCTGCCCGATTCTCCCAAGGCAGATCTCGAGCACACCGACCCGCTGGCCTGGGAGTTGGCCCACAGATACGAGCGCATCTGGTTCGTGCCCAACCTGTCCAAGGCCTGGGATCCCGACGGCACCGTCAAGCACTGGCTCGATCACAACTTGCTGCTCGAGGGAGCCTGGCGACACGTCAAGCAGGAGCTGTATCTCTATCGCTCCCCGCAGGCTGTCGCGGCGGTCATGCAGCCCGTCGACGTCGCGTTCGAGAACGACGTCATGTTGGGGGCCTACTATGTCACGGTGGAGGGCGAGGCCGTCTCTCCCGCGGCGAGTGGCGAGATCAGGCCCAACCAGCGTCTCCAGGTCACGCTTCAGTGGCGGGCATTGGCCGACATGGTGGGGAACTACACCGTATTCGTCCAGATCCTTGACGAGGGCGGCCGCCTGGTGGGGCAGCACGATGGCGTCCCCGTATTCGGCACCCGGCCCACCTCTACCTGGCGAAGCGGAGATGAGGTGCTGGATCGCCACGACATCACGCTGCCCGGCGATGCGGCGCCGGGTCGGCTGCAGGTGATTGTGGGCCTGTACGACAGCGCGACCGTAGAACGCGTGCTTCTCAAGGAGGATCGCGGGATGGACGCGCTGTCGCTGTTTACGCTCCAGAACCGAGGAAGCTAAGCCTTCATCGCCTCGGCTTTGCCGGCGGCGGCCCAGAGCATGCCGCGCACGACCATCTCCAGGATCTGGGGATCCTGCTCGAACACCTGGGCCACGTGGCCGAGAGAGGAATAGAACACCCGCCCCTTGCCATACATCTTGGTCCAGGTCACGGGCATCACCGTGTCGCCGAATTTCGTCGTGGCCAGGACATGGTTGCCCGGATCGACATGCATGAAATAATGCTCGGATTTGACCGTAAAGTCGTGCAGGCCCGCGATGATCGGGTCATCCACATCCTCGATGTGCACCACGTATTCGACGCCATCGTTGCCCGGATGGGCCACCCACTGGCCGCCCACCATGTACTGGTACTCGGTCTCCTGGCGGAACGAATCGCCCATGCCGCCGTGTACTCCGGCGATGCCCACCCCGCTCCTGACCGCTTCTAGTAGGGGCCTCAACTGCTCCCTCTCGATCGAGCCCATGGTCCAGACGGGGATGATCAGATCGAGCTGCTTGAGCGCCTCGCCATCTCTGAACGCGTCCAGCGTGTCGGAGACTTGGACCTCGAACCCGCGCTCCCGCAACGCCTTTTCGAATATCTCGGATACCTGTTTGGGCTCGTGTCCCTGCCATCCGCCTTGTACGATCAGTGCTTTCATCTGCCGCTCCTTTATGTCTCCAGATCGTGTCTTTTGAACTCTCAAGGACTCGGCGTTCAGCCTGCCATTTGATAGCCGAGCCCCATTGCTCATGGCCGCGGCGCCTAATGTATACGAAGCGGCGTCGAACGTCAACCGGGGCAAAGCGCGGGTGGAAGGCATGGGCCGCGGTCGCAGGTTGTTGACAGGGGTAAAGGGCGTATCTATACTCCCGCTCTGTATCCAGGCGTCTGCTACTCGAGGCGCTGGCTCTCATGTTGGCGCCGAGCGCCGGCGGCCAGCCCGACCTGCAGGAGTCGCATGAGCGAGTCGCTTTCGCAACGCATCCTCAACCCGAGTGAGCTGTCCTCTCACGGCAATCAGTCAGGCCGCGAGGCCATGGTCCAGATCCTGGAGGCCGGTCTGCGGGCTGCCGACCCCTATCCCAGCACGCGGACGTGCGTCCGCGTGCAAGGGAATCGTCTCATTGTGGGACACTCCGACTTCCTGCCTGAGGGAGCTCCCTACGCGGTCGAGCAAGTCTATGACCTGGATGAGGTCGGCCGCATCTATGTGCTGGGTGCGGGCAAGGGCATCCAACGGGTGGCCCGAGCCCTCGAGGATGCTCTGGGCGAGCACCTGACCGGCGGCGAGGTGATCGACAAGCAGGGCAGTCCCTTGCTCTGTGAACGCATACATGTAACTTTTGGCGCGCATCCTGTGCCCGACGAGGGTTGCGTGGAGGGCTGCCGACGCATTCTCGATATCGCACGCGGCCTGACCCCACGCGACCTGGTCTTCACGGTTGTGTCGAACGGCGTATCGTCCTTACTGACACTGCCCGTCGAGGGCGTCAGTCTGGAGGATGTGCGCCGGACGACCCACATC
>JAFGLK010000121.1 GCA_016928125.1 Anaerolineae bacterium | reverse complement strand
GTGGCGGAGAGGCAGTCGCTGGCGGACATCAACTCCACCTTGGTCCCCGCTCGCTCAACGAAATCGCGGAACTCGGCGGCGCGATAGGCATGCCAGAAACGGTTGGCCACGGCCACCGTCTCGGGCCCCAGGTCGCCGCTATGTACGATCTCACGGTTGAGGCGCGGATCGACCTTGAGGATGCGGGGTAGGTACTCGTGCACCGTGCCCCACAGGCTCTTGGCGCTCAGGAGGAGATAACCCCCCGGTTTTGCGACCCGCACGAGCTCGGCAATGGCCTTGTCGCGGCGGTCGAATACGTAGCTGAGCGGCCCTCCGTAGCACACGACGACGTCGAACTCGCCATCCGCAAAGTGGGGCATGAGATCGCACATGTCGCACTCGCACCAGCCCTCGATGCGGTCGGCATAGTCCAGCGCCAGGGCGTTCCGGCGATTGCGCTCCAACTTGGCCGGCGAGATGTCGGCCACAACGATTTTGCCAGCCACCGCAGCCAGCTCGCGGGTGAAGCGCCCCGCGCCCGCGCCTATCTCCAAGACCCGATCGTTACGCTGGATATACTCCCTGATGTAGTGAATGTGGATGGCGAAATCCACTTGCCGGATAGGGCTCTCCTCCCAGCGGCGGAAATCGTCGTCGGCTTCCACGTGCGCTGCCACCCAACCGGCCTCGTCAGACATCATCATCACCCTCCACACGTTGAGATGGGTCGCATGTCCGCCTGCTGTCGCTGAAGATATGGACAGGCCAGGCGTCGACAGCCACTGCACCTCCCATTATAGGCTGCGGCCGCACGGCCCGCAAGAGCTTCGCAGGGCTTGGGCCAAGGCGGCGCTAGCGCCACGGCTCGGTCCATGGCCCGGTCCTAAGGTCGCTCGCAATACGCCAGTCGCGGAGCACCGCCAGCAGTTCCTCGCGCTTGGCGCGCCGGGCCGGATCGAACCAGAGATTGCGGTGCTCCCCGGGGTCGTCTCGCAGATCGTAGAGCTCGCCGTCGGAGTTGCCCAGATAGTGCACCAACTTCCACTCGGCGCTGCGTACCATGGTCATCATCTCGGTGTGCGTCAAGATGCCGTCTCGGCGCTGTTCGGCAAAGACGTACTCGCGTCGCTGCTCTGGATCCTCGCCAGTGAGGAGCGGCAGTAGAGACTCGGCCTCCCAATGAGCAGAGACCGGAAGCCCGGCGAGATCCATGATCAGCGGGCCAATGTCGAACTGCTGGACGAGGTTGCCGATCTCGCGGCCGCCCCCCCAGCGTCCGGGTGCCCAGATGATCAAAGGAGTACGCGTGATGATGTCGTACATGGTCCATTTCTGGCTGTGGCCGTGGTCCCCCAGACAGTCGCCATGGTCGGAGGTGAAGATCACCACGGCGTTCTCCAGATAGCCCCCAATCTCCAAGGCCTGCAAGATCTCGCCGATCTTCTGATCGATCATGGTGACATTGGCCAGATAGTAGGCGCGCTGACGCCGGAGTTGCTCGCGCGTCGGGTGATGCTGCCACACGACCGAATCGTGGTCGATGCGGGTGTTGTGATCGCGCAGCTCCCGCTGGGCCGAGGGTTGGGCATCCAACTCAGCCTGGCTCACATCGGGAATCGGGATGTCACGCGACAGATAAGGCGCGATGTAGCGCGGCACCGGGTCATAGGGCGGGTGGGGGCCGGGAAAGCCGATCTCCAGGAAAAGCGGCTCGGTGCGCGGCTTGTTCCTGAGCCACCAGGTGGCCATGTCGCCCGCGAAAAAGTCCGAGTGGGCCTCCTCTGGGAGTTCCCACTCAAAGGCGCCCAGGCGCTCGCGATAGTCGGCGCGCTGGCGATAGATCTCGCGCTGCTGCTTGACCAGGCCGCGGGCCTGCATCGACATGTCCCACCGATCGAAGAAATAACGGCCTTCCAGATAGCGATCTTTGTTTTCGACCACGAAACGCTCATGAAAGCCCAGTGGCGTCTCAAAGGGGAAGGTGTGCATCTTGCCGATGTTGACACAATGGTAGCCCGAAGCGGCCAGATCTTCGACCCAGGCGTGGCGCCAGACATCGGCGTTCTTGTAGATGCCGGTGGTGTGAGGATAGTAGCCCGTGAAGAGGCTGGCGCGCGCAGGTGCGCACGAGGCCGCGGTGATAAAGCTATGGCTGAAAGAGACCCCCTCACGGACCAGTCGGTCGAGGTGGGGCGTGTCCATGTACGGGAATCCGAGGGCTGCGATCGTGTCGTAGCGCTGTTGATCGGTGATGATGAGGATGATGTTGGGGCGCGTGTCCGGCATGGCATGTCTCCTCTCGGCGAGCGGCGTGGCTGGCTCTCAGGGGAGAGGTCAGTCCGCTTCGACCAGTGTGTGAACAGGCTCTGGAGGAAATATAGGGTCAGGTCCATGCGGCGTCAAGACGCTTGCGCAGCGCGGGTCGCGCGGCTAGAATGGCTCTGCTGTCAGCACACATATTCCACGGGGAGGCCTGGAGATGATGACGAGCCGCGAACGAGTGGTGGAAACCCTGAATCATCGTGAGCCGGATCGCGTGCCCTTGGACCTGGGCAGCACGTCTGTAACCGGTATCGCCGCGGCGGCGCTCCATCGCCTGCGAGAGGCCCTGGGGCTCGAGCAGCGCTTGGTCAAGGTCCACGAGCCGTATCAGATGCTGGGCCAGGTGGACGACGATCTCCTCGATGCCCTCGGGGTGGATGTGATCGGCCTGTCGGACAACATGACCATGTTCGGCTTCCCACAGGGCGACTGGAAGCCGTTCACGCTCTTTGACGGCACGCCGGTGCTGGTGCCGGGTGATTTCAACACCGAGCCTGCGCCCGATGGGACGATTTACCAATACCCGCAGGGCGACCGCTCTGCGCCGCCCTCTGGGCGGATGCCGGCGGGCGGGTACTATCACGATGCCGTCGAGCGGCAGGAGCCCTACGACGAGGAGACGCTGGACCCCAAGGAATGGGTCCGCGACATGTATCACGTCTACACGGACGAGGAACTGCGCCTGCTCGAGACCCGCGCCCATGCGCTATACGAGGGCACCTCGCGTGCGATCATCGGCAACTTTGGGCTGGGCTCGTTCGGCGACATCGCCTTTGTGCCCGGGCTCACCGTTGCGTATCCCAAGGGCATACGCGCCGTCGCCGACTGGTACATGGCCACCGCGCTCTATCCGGAATACATCCACGGGATTTTCGATCTGCAGCTCGAGATTGTCATGCAGAACCTGGAGCTATATCGGCAAGCAGTCGGCAACAGAATCGTGGCGATCTTTGTCAGCGGCACCGACTTTGGCTCGCAAAAGGGGCCGTTCATTGCGCCACGGGCCTACCGCGAGCTCTATCAGCCGTATCACAAGGCGATCAACGACTGGGTGCACGCAAACACAGCATGGAAGACCTTCTACCATAGCTGTGGGTCCATGGCCGGGCTCTACGACGATTTCGTGGATGCGGGGGTCGATATCGTGAACCCCGTCCAGATCTCGGCCGAGGGCATGAGCCCACCCAGCCTGAAGGCGCGCTGGGGCGACCGTCTCGTCTTCTGGGGTGGCGGCGTCGATACGCAACACGTGCTCCCGTTTGGGACGCCTGAGGAGATCAAAGCGCACGTGCGGGAGAACATCGAGGTCTTTGGGGCGGGCGGGGGCTTTGTGTTCAACGCGGTCCACAACATCCAGGCCAAGGTGCCCACCGAAAACCTGGTGGCCCTATTTGAGGCAGTGGACAAGTATCGCTGAGGCCCGTCCGGCTGGCAGCGACACAAAGCAGCAACGCACAGCTCGTACGTTGCTGCTTTACATCTCGTGTTGGGCCGTCAGACGGCGGTCAGCTGACCTAGCGTCGCTTTTGCCACCGCATCGCTTTTCGCATCTTGCGATGCTTGTGACGGGCGATCTTCTTGCGGCGCTTTTTGATCACGCTTCCCATTCACTCACCTCCTCTCGAGCGGATTGCATACTTGGCGCATTATAGCACGCCCTTGTCCAGGCACCAAAGCACGATGTACATGAGCGTTGATCAATTGCCAGGAGGGCTGGCTCTGGCAAGGTGCGGTCGCTCTTGACCGCTTGCTTGGCCGGTGATAGAGTGAGCGTGGTTGCGGAAGGCAGGCGGCTTGGTGGAAGCGGCCAGGACTCGTGGACACATGAAAGGCGCGCATGTCGGGCATTCTGGAACACATTCTGGCGCGGCGCAGCGTACGCAGATTCCAAGATCGGGCTTTGGGGCCGAGCGAGATCACGCCGCTCTTGCAGGCGGCGATGGCCGCTCCCTCGGCCTCGAACCGCCGCCCCTGGGAGTTCGTGGTGCTCACCGAGGAGGACCGGCTCAGGCAGCTGAGGCGGCGGCTTCCGTTTGGTCGTTATCGCGCGCCCGCGGCCATCATCGTGTGCGGCAATCTACGACGTGCCTATCCTTGGCCGGCCCGCGATTTCTGGATCGAGGATTGCAGCGCAGCGACCGAGAACATTCTCCTATGTGCCACAGGCCTGGGCTTGGGCGCCGTGTGGATCGGCGTCTATCCGCTCAAGCCACTGGTGGGCGCGGTGTCGCGGCTCCTCGGCTTGCCCAGGCACGTCGTACCGCTTGGCGTGGTTCACGTAGGATATCCGGCGGAGACGCCGCCTCCGCGGACGCAGTACAACGAGGCTCGCGTGCACTGGCAGAGCTACGCCTAGTTGGCCTGTGCGCCGCTGGCTTGTCTGGCAGAGCCAGCCTGCTGGCGATGTGCGCCTGCGGGTGCTGCTGCCGGTTCATTCCTAAAGTCAGGACGGGTGAGATGTCTTCGACTGTTGGGCAGGTTGTGCTGATCGTACTCCTCGTCGCGGCGAATGGCGTGTTCGCCATGTCCGAGATCGCCATCATCTCGTCTCGCAGGGCTCGCCTGCGGCAGCGGGCCGCG
>JAFGLK010000120.1 GCA_016928125.1 Anaerolineae bacterium | reverse complement strand
GGGCTCGACTCCGCCAGCCTCAACCTGTGCGACTGGCGCCACTTGGCGCGCGCTCGACCAAGGCGTCGCGGCGGGCGCGATGGCGCGGGTTAGAGCAGCTCGCTGGAGCGCTCGGGCCTCGCGGTTAAGGGCCTGCAACCGCAGATACGAGAGCCCCAAGACGGCCACAAAGCCAACCAGAGCCATCAACTCAAAGGCGAGGAGCAACCCATCGCGCCACGATCGGGGCGCCAGACGTGCTCTTGCACGATCCAAAGGACGCCCGGCGCTGGCGCGTGCCTCTTGTGCCCCGCTCCAGTCTCCCGGACGATGTGCGGCGGAACCCTCCAGGGGCAGCGGCGCCAACGAGCGAAAGTAACGATCTCTCCCCTCAGCCCCGCGCCAAGATTCCGGTGAGCGAGCGGGGCGCGGCGCCTCGGCCTCCCACACTTTGGCAGCCTCGCAGATCGCGGGCGGTTGGCTCTCGGCCAATGCAAAGCGAGTGACCTTCTCTTCGGCGATCTCGCGCTGCTTGAGGCGCACCAGAGCTTCCAGTTGCTCGATCGTAAGACCGCGTGCATCATCGGAGCTCATGCTGGCTCGACCTCGGGGGGAGTATCTCCACGCAGTCGATTATAGACGTGGCCACTAGGCGTGTCAAAGCACCGTTTGCCGCGCTCATGCACGGCCCAAGCCTGAAATGGACAAGATCGAGCTCATGCCATATGCTTGCGCCATCGCGTCATGCGTCCGCCGAGAGCCGTGATCCGGGTGGCCCTTTCCAGATTGAGTATGGGCCAAGACGCACGCTTTCACGGACGCGCGATCGACCCCGCACCCTGAGAGGTTGCCGATGACAAGAGCAGCGCACAACCCGCCGCACGTGGATCAGCCCAAGACGCTGGTCGTAGGCATCGCTGGGGGAACCGGCAGCGGCAAGACGACCCTCAGCCGCAAGATCGAGGCGGCCCTGGCTGATCGCGAGGTGCTGGTGATTCCCATGGATCGCTATTTCCGGCGCGTGCGTCCCCATATGATCGCGCCGATCACGGGCGAGGATTGGGAGGATCACAACCATCCCGAGTCGATGGACCTGCCCCAATTGGTGAGCGATCTGGATCTCATCCTGCGCGAAGGCGCCTATCAGGTGGTGATCGTGGAGGGGCTCTTCGCGCTCCATTTCGGCCCCCTGCGCCAGCGCCTCGATCTCGGCATCTATCTCGATGCTCCCGCCGACGAGCGCATCGTCCGTCGCCTGAAGCGCAACATGGACAGGGGCGCCGATTTCGACGGGATCGCGCGTTTCTACCTGGATAGCGTGCGCTTTCGCCATCAGGAGTTCGTCGAACCGTCGCGCTGGCATGCCGATATCGTCTTGAACGGGAGCTACCCCTCGCAACGCGGAACGGATTTGATCGTGGACTGGATTAGGGCCCATTCGGCTGGCGATGACGGCAAGGGCAGGCGCTGAGGCACGCAGTGCTCAGAGTTGGCCGCGCGCCATAGCTCCCAGCAGGGCCATATCTCGGTGTACTGGGTCGGCCAGAACCCGTTGCTCCAGCAGATCGGCCTGACTCTGAGCCTCGGCCCGGATAGCCGCCTCGTCGGCGGTCAGAAGGCGCCCATCTTGCACCAAAGTCCGTCCCGCCACGATCACCGTGTGCACCTCGTGTCCGCTGGCCGCGTACACCAGATTGGGAACGATGTTCCGGATGGGGCGCTCAAGCACGGGCGAGAGATTAAGGGCTCGCAGGTCTACCAGGATCAAGTCGGCCTGCTTACCCGGCTCTAGCGAGCCTATGTCGTCCCCCAGCCCAATGGCCTGCGCCCCTTCCCTGGTCGCCATGCGGAGCACCCTCCATGCGGGCATGACGGTGGGATCGCGGTATTTCACCTTGCTGAAGAGGGCGGTGAGTTTCATCTCGTTGAAGAGGTTGTTGCAGTTGTTGCCGCAGGCCTGATCGGACCCCAGCGCCACCAGACCTCCCGCGCTAGCGAAAGCTTTCGCGGGCGGCACGATGCCGTCGATGATGCCGATGCTGCCTGAACAGAGCGCCATGCTGGCCCCGGCCTGGGCCATCTGTGCGGCCTCGTCATCCGTCGCCTCTGTGAGATGTACAGCCAGCAACTGCTCATCGAGATAGCCGATCTCTTTCAGGTAGGCAGGCGTGCGTTGGCCGTAGCGCTTGAGCATCTGGTCGATCTCGCGATCCCCCTGAGCTACGTGCATATGGAGCATGAGGCCCGCGCTTTCCGCCCGACGCTTGACCTCCAGCAGTTGGTCCCGCAGGAGCATGTCCGGCGCCTGAGGCCCGATCATCACCGTGATGCGTCCGTCCTCCGCGCCATGCCAGTCTCGCGCAAGCGCGAACGCTTGCTCGATCCAGCGTCGCCCCACGGCATCATCCAGCGGATAGAGATCGCCCAGCTTCCAGCCAGCCATGCCTCCGCGTGGCTGAGCGTTGATCATCGGCGTGACGCGCGCCCGCACGCCCAGCGCAGCATAGAACTCGAGCCAGCCCGGAAAGGGCGTGGCATAATCGACCTGGGTGGTGGTGCCGGCTTTGAGCGCCTCCGCCGCATTCAGGCGACATCCGGCGAGCCGCGCTTCGTCGCTCAGATGGCGCGCATAGGGCGCCAGCGCTCTCTGCATCCAATGGGACACGTCCTGGGCCACACCGCGCAGGATGGCTAGGGAAGTGTGCATGTGGGCGTCGATCAAGCCCGGTAGCACGGCGCAATCGGTCGCGTCGATAATCTCGGCGCCACGAAACCGGGGCACGATCTCCTCCGTGGGGCCAACTGCTACAATGCGCGTGCCCTCTATGGCCACGGCGCCGTCAGCCACATAGCCCACGCCCTGGCCCTGCATGGTGAAAAGGTGGCCATGCTCGACGAGTCTGCGCGACTGGTTCATGGTGAATCCCCCTATGGCATGCCTCGGATAGTGGGTATTGTAGGGTGCAGGACACGGCTCAGCAACCGCGTCACCGCGTACCCTCGGCAGCGTCTGGGAGGATAGCGCTCATGGGAATGTAGAGCCGCCGCGCGTGGCCACCTATTTGGGCTCCAGGGCCGGATTCGCTATACTCGGGCCATTGTCGCTCGGCGCGGAAGAGAAGACCAAGCGCGGGCAAGGGTCGTTGTTGTGAAGGAGGTCACGTGGAGTATCGCGTGTTGGGACGTACCGGCTTGAGGGTTAGCGCCATCGGCCTCGGCACCGAGTATCTGATCGATCGCCCGCGAGAGCATGTGGTCTCGGTGATCCATGAGGCCCTGGCGCGGGGCGTGAACTATTTTGATTTGTTCTTTGCTCAACCAGAGTTCCGCGACAATATGGGCGCAGCCTTCGCGGGGCATCGGGAGCGGGTGTTTCTCACGGCGCATCTGGGGGCCGTGCAAAAGGACGGCCAGTCGGCGCGCTCGCGCAGCCTCAAGCAGTGCGCGCTCTTTTTCGAGGATTACCTCACCCGTTATCGGACGGACTATGTGGATGTGCTCATGCTCCACAACAGCGATGGGCAGAGCGATTACGACCGACTCATGGCGCCCGGAGGTCTGTTGGACCTGGCCGGCCGCTACCAGCGCGAGGGGCGGGCGCGCTTCATCGGTTTCAGCGGGCATACTGTGTCCACGGCCCGACAGGCTGTGCTGAGTGGCGCCATCGATGTGCTCATGTTTCCCATCAACCTGGCGGGCCATGGCGTCGAGGGTGAGCGCGAACTGCTCGAGACGTGTGCGGCCCGCAACATCGGCCTGGTGGCGATGAAGCCCTACGCCGGTGGACGGCTGCTCATGCAGGGCAAGAAGCTCAAGCTGCTCCACTGGCATACCGGTGGGGCCGCCATCGAGCTCACCCGCTCGCAACCTGTGACGCCAGTGCGTTGCCTGTCCTATGTGCTCTCACAGCCCGGCGTCTCAACCACCGTGCCGGGCTGCAAAGACCTAGAGGAACTGGCCGCAGCCCAGGCCTATTGGGAGGCCTCCTTCGAAGAGCGCGATTTCTCCGCGCTGCTGGCCGATCTGCAGCCGCACGTGCGCAGCGAGTGCGTCTACTGCAACCACTGTCTGCCTTGTCCGGCGCACATTGACATCGGCCAGAGCCTGCGCCTGCTCGATATCGCCTCCAACGGAGGCCAGAGCGATGTGCAAGCGGCCTACCATGCCCTGGAGGCCAACGCTGAGGATTGCATCGCGTGTGGCGCTTGCGAGGAGCGTTGCCCCTTTGGCGTGCCCGTGATCGCGAGGATGCGAGCGGCGGCCGCGTTGTTTGGCGGCATCTAGGCTTACGCGGCGCCTCTTGCGCGGGCAACCCTCTCGGCGTCGAGCGCTTTGTGGGTTGACCCTGTCTAGCGGACATGTTATGCTGCGCCCATCGTGGTCACAGAGCGCGAGCTTGAGGGGAGAGCTATGTCGAAGCATCCTATTCTTGTCACGGTGCCCGAGCCCTTGCGGGGCTACATTCTGAGCGCCGAGGCCCGACGTAGGCTGGAGCGCTTTGCCGATGTCACCTGGAACGATGATGGTCACAACTGGTCGGGCGAGGAGCTGGCCGCCCGCCTGCCCGGCCAGGAGGCGATCATCGCCAGCTGGGGCCTAGCCAAGCTGACCCCTGAGCTCTTGGCGCAGGCCGACCAGTTGCGTCTGGTGGCCTATGCGGCCGGCAGCGTCAAAGGCTTTGTGACCGACGCAGTGTTTGAGCGCGGCATTGCCGTGAGCCACGCGGCCAGCCGCATCGCCGACTCGGTGGCAGAGTATGCCCTGCTGATGGCGATGACCGGATTGCGGCGCCCTCACGAGCTCGACCGGCGCATGAAAGCTGGCGAGGAATGGCCCAAGACCCGCGATATGCCCGTGTACGAGATCGCCAGCGCCAGGGTGGGGTTGCTGGGCATGGGCTATGTGGGGCGGCGTGCCGCCGGCCTCTTCAAAGCCGTGGGAGCCCAGGTCTTCGTCTATGACCCGTATTTCCCAGAGGCGCGAGCTCAGGTGCTGGGCGTGCACAAAGTCGAGCTGGACGAGCTGCTCAGCACATGCAAGGTGATCTCGGTGCACTTGCCCGTTACGCAGGAGACCCATCATATGCTGGGAGCGCGTGAATTGGCCTTGATCCAGGATGGTGCCGTCTTTGTCAACACGGCGCGCTCCTGGGTGGTAGATGAGGAGGCGCTGGCCGCCGAGCTGGCTCGGGGCCGCTTCTGGGCCGCACTGGATGTCTTTGACATCGAGCCGCTGCCCCTTGATCATCCCTTCCGCCAGATGGACAACGTGCTCCTGTCGCCGCACGTGGCCGGCCTGACGCTGGACTCGCAGGGCAGCCTGATGGCGGAGATGATCGGCGACGCCGAGCGCTTTTTCGCGGGGCAGCCGCTGCAGCACCAGGTCACGCGCGATATGCTGCCAACGATGGCTTAACGGAGACGCCCGAGACAGAATCGGAGCCGAGGGATAGGGGTATCTGGCAAGAACATCGCAGAGGAGAGAAGGATCATGAGCTCTGTTGTTGTGGGTCTTCCCAAAGCCAAGTTGGATACGCCCGCGCTGTGCCTGAACGCCGCCACGCTTGAGAGGAACATCGCACGCATGGCCGCCTTTTTCGAGGAGCGGCCGGCGGCCCTGCGGCCCCATAGCAAAACCCACAAATGCCCTACGATCGCCTGGATGCAACTCGATGCGGGGGCGATCGGCATCACGTGCGCCAAGCTGGGAGAGGCCGAGGTGATGGCTCGCGCCGGCATCCGAGATGTGCTCATCGCGAACCAGATTGTAGGCGAGCCCAAGATCGCGCGCCTGGTGAACCTGGCGGCCTATACCGATGTGATGGTGGCCGTGGACGATGCCGCGAACGCCGAGCAACTCTCTGAAGCCGCGCAGGCCAAAGGCGTGGCGTTGCGCGTGCTCGTCGAGGTGGACGTGGGCATGCGACGCTGCGGCACCGCTCCGGGCGACGACAGCCTGAGGCTTGCGCAACGGATCGAGGCTCTGCCCGGTCTTGTCCTCGAAGGGATCATGGGATACGAAGGCTTTGCGGTGATGATCCCAGACATGGACGAGCGGCGCCGGGCAGCCGAGGGGGCGATGGCCAAGCTGGTGGGCACCCGCGACCTGCTGCTGAGACATGGCGTCGGGTGCGACATCGTCTCCGGCGGCGGCACGGGCACCTATCATATCACAGGGGACTATCCGGGCGTCACCGAGGTCCAGGCTGGCTCTTATGCCACCATGGACGCCAAGTACAAGAGCGTGGGCGCCGAGTTTGACCTGGCGCTGACGCTGCTGGCGCGCGTGATCAGCGTGCGCGACGAGCGCGTCATCATCGATGCCGGCATGAAGACCATGACCCATGAGTTCGGCATGCCGACGGTACTTCAGCCCGAAGGCTGGGAGCTGACCAAGCTCTCGGAGGAGCACGGCTTCCTCGAGGGGCGCGGTGGCCCGCCGCTCAAGCCCGGTGACACCGTGGAGCTGGTGCCCTCACACGGCTGCACCACGATCAACCTGCACGACGCATACCATGTGACGCGGGATGACGTGGTCGAGGCCATCTGGCCCATCGCCGCACGCGGCGCTCTCCGCTAGGACTCGTTCCCGGCAGGCAGCCGCTTGCGAACGCCGACGAGAAGGCAGCGCGTCCCTCGACAACCATCCGAGGGACGCGCTGCTTGGGACTGACCCTTCCAACCCTCCCCGCACACGATTCAAGGGCGCCTGGAGCGCGGAACTCCAGTTCATCGCGACTTTCCGCTGATCCACCGGGCGCCACGCGTTGTGCACCATCCCGATCCCCCGATGTCGCCCCGTGTCCAGGCTCTCGCACGGGCCTCGCGCTCAGCAAGCGATCTGCACAAGGCTACCGGGCTGGATTTGCCCTGCAAAGTGTGCTATAACCCCCTGGCCTCGAGACCGATGGCTTCCCAGTCCAGCGGTACAAACCCGGCAGCTCATGAGGAGGGGGTTATGGGGTTCGAGGTGTACGACTATCGCCAGGATATCCGCAACGTCCTGGTGACGCCCGAGATTCGAGCCCGCTTTATGCGCATCGAGGCGGGCGAGATCAGCGGGGGGACAACGCCGGGCCGGGGGCATTCACATGACCTGGGCCACGAGGTCTTTATGATCCTGCAGGGACGGGCCGAGTTCGAGATCGAGGGCGAAACCCATGAGTTAGGCCCGGGCCAGATGTGTGTGGCCCGCGTGGACGAGACCCACACGGTACGCAATGTGGGCGACGAGCCGGTGATCATGTATCTCTCGGTGACGCCGCATATCCAGCCCACACATACGATGTGGGACGCGCCGGGCGACAAGGCGCCACTCCGCTTCGTGCCCTCATCGGACTATGATGTGCCTGCGGACACGGAAACGCCCAGCGACGAACTGGCCGATCGCCAGTTGGAGGCGGTCGAGGCGCTGTCAGAAGCGACGCGGCAGGCAACAGCCGTGCAACGCGAGCAGATAGGGGCCTTCAAGCAGGCATTGGAGGCGGGAGACAGGCGGGCGGCGTTGGGGGCCCGTGACGCCATGTGGGAGGCGCTCTATCCCATGTTCCGCCAGATGTACGCCTTGGCGGAGGCCTGGAATGCGCTGACCTATCGCACCGCTGAGGCGGATTTCCTGGCAGATGGGTCCTAGTGGTTTCGGAGGATATCCATGCATTTTCGTACGTTGGGTCGAACGGGGCTGCAGGTATCGGTCGTGGGCCTGGGCTGCGCCGGCTTGCGCCCCTCGCGCACCGACTATGCCGTGCAGATCGTCCATCGCGCTTTGGATCTGGGCGTCAACTATTTCGACAACGCGCGCAGTTATGGCGATGCCGAGATCAAGCTCGGCCTGGCCCTCGAGGGACGGTGCGATGAGGCGATCATCTCGACCAAGACGGGCGGCAAAACGCGCGATGAGGCCTGGCGCGACATCGAGTCGTCGCTGCAACGCCTGCGCACTGACCACCTGGACAATCTCCACCTGCACAACCTGAGCTCCTGGGAGGATTTGGAGCAACGCCTGGGACCCGGGGGCGCTCTGGAGGCGCTGGTGGAGGCCAAGGAGCAGGGGCTCACGCGACATATCGGCTGCACCGGACATCGCAACGACATTCTGATCGAGGCGCTCAAGCGTTTTCCCTTTGAGACGATCCTGATGGTGATGAACTTCGTCGCGCGCGAGCCGTTGGCGGCGCTGATCCCGCTCTGCGTCGAGCGAAGCGTGGGCGTGACGATCATGAAGGGCCTCTCCAAGGGGCGCCTGCCCGTGGACCTGGCCCTCAAATGGCTGCTCGCCCAGCCGGTGCAATGTGTGGTGCCTGGGGCGGTGTCGCTGGAGGAGGTGGAGGAAAGCGCGGCGGTGGGCAACGCCGACCTGGCGCTGACGCCAGACGAGGCCGCGCGCCTGGAGCGGGTTCGAGCCGAGCGCGACGGCCAGTGTTGCTCAGTGTGTGGCTTGTGCGAGCCCTGCCCCGTGGGGATCGGCATCAGCGGCATCCTGGGCACGGACGGGCGCCTCTACTCGTACCGCGCCCACGGCCGTGACGCCTTTCGAGCCTTTCCTTGGTCGCGGAAGGATGTGGCGGGAACTCTTGCGGGACGCGAGGCGAGCGTGGCCGCGATCGAGGCCTGCACGCGCTGTGGGCTCTGCGAGGAACGTTGCCCGCGCAACCTGCCCATCATAGACCTGCTGCAAGAGGCGTTGCCGGCTTTGCGCGACATCGTGTCGATCTACCGAGAGGTACTGGTCTCATAGGCTTGCCATTGTGTGACTAGGTTCGTTCATCAATGCTGGAGGTCTGGACATGCATCCCTTTGCAGAACTGGCCGTGCCGGCCGGTTCGGTCGGCATCCATTGGTTCGAACAGAACGCCTATGCCCTCAAAGACTCGAAAGGCAAAATCGCGCTCGTCGATCCGTACTTTCCTCACCAGCGCCCTGCGGAGCGCTTTATCCGAGCCACGCCGCCGGTGATCGAGGCGGAGCTGCCCACCGACTATGTGCTGATGACCCATGCCCATGGCGATCATACCAATTCGGAGACGCTTGCGCGCATTCATGCAGCCTGGCCGGAGGCCCGATACATCGGGCCGGACGCAAGCATCGCCCAGATCTTGCGGGACACGGATGTGGCCGAGGAGCAGACCGTGAGGCTCACGGCCGGGACATCAGTCGTGCTGGATGAACTGGTCGTGCATGCCTTCTATTCCAAGCCCCCCGAGGGCGATCCCGCGGCGGGCATCCGCGCGCCCGACACGACTCATCTGGGCTACGTCATTGAGATGGAGGGCCTCAAGTTCTACATCACGGGGGACGCGATCAACACGCTGGCTGAACATGATGAACTGCTGGCCCCAATCGCGGCGCTCAAGCCGGACGTGGGCATGATCACCACCCATCCGACCGAGGGCGAATTCCCCTTCTTTGAGGGCAGCATCGCGCTGGCGCGCAAGCTGGGGCTCAAGCACGCCATCCCGTCTCACTATGCCTGCTTCGCCAAGCGTACCTATGATCCGCAGGCCTGGGCGGCGCTCTTTCCTCCGGATGGGCCCCGCCCGTTGATCATCCCCTGGAACGCGCATATCATCTATCCATGAAGGTCGGGAGGCCCGTTTTTCCGTCAGAGAGCACAAAAGCAGGAGGATGCCCGTGAGGATTACCAATGTCGAGTCCTACGCCGTCACCGATGGACGCAGCGGCCTGTTCGTGGTCGTGGACACGGATGAGGGCCTGTATGGGGTGGGCGAGTCGGGGGTCAGCAGCCGCCCGCAGGCCGTGATGGGGGCCATTGAGCATCTCAAGCCCATGCTGATCGATCAGGACCCGTTCCGCATCGGCCACCTGGGTCAGGTCATGTCGCGCGGAGGCTTTTTTCCGGCCAAGCTGATCCTCTCATCGGCGCTTTCGGCCGTCGACATCGCCCTCTGGGATATCAAGGGCAAGGCCCTGGGCGTGCCCGTGTACGAGCTGCTGGGCGGCCTTCAGCGCGACAAGGTGGTCTGCTACCCTCACAACCAGGTGTATGGCGACAGCGACGAGATCTCGCCGCTGATCGAATCGTGTCTCCAGACCGTGGCCGAGGGTTGGAAGTTCGTGCGCTGGGGCCTGCCGCTGACGGGCAACATCCTGGAGCCCCGCCAGGGCGTGAGAACAGCCCTCCGTCAGTTCCAGGCTGTGCGCGAGGCGGTGGGCGAGGAGATCGAGATCTGCTTCGACGTGCACACGCGCCTGGACCTGCCCGAGGTGGTCTGGTTCTGCCGCGAGGTGGAGCCGTTCCAGCCCTTCTTCATCGAGGACCCGCTGCGCTCGGAGAACCCCGATTCCTTCAAGACCCTGCGTCCGCGCACGGGCGTGCCTCTAGCGGCCGGCGAGCAGTTCGGCAGCAAGTGGCAATTCCGGCAGTTGATTGAAGAAGAGTGGATCGACTATGCGCGCACTGACCTGTGCATCGTAGGCGGCATCACCGAGACGATGAAGATCGCCGGCTGGTGCGAGACCCACTATATCAAGATGGCCACCCACAATCCGTTGGGTCCGGTCTCGTCGGCGGCCTGTCTGCACGTCAATCTGGCCTGCCCGAACGTGGGCGTGCAAGAGCAGCCGCGCCGGCCAGGCACCCAGATGACGAATGTGTTTCCGGTGCAGGTCGAGTGGGAGGACGGCTATCTGCTGCCGCCCACACATCCTGGGTTGGGGATCGAATTCGATCGTGAGGCGGCCAAGCGGCATCCGATGGAAGCGGGACGCTGGCGCGCCCAGCTCAGTCGCCTGGACGGGAGTTTCACCAATTGGTAGACTAGGGAAGGTCGGGTGGCTCCGCCATCCCGAACACATGTCAGATGGAGGAAGACGATCATGCGAGCGAACAGACTGCGTCAGTTGCTTCAATCCGGCAAGCCCACCATTGCGGCGCGCACGGCCACCGTGTGGCCCGATGTGGTGGAGCTAATTGGGAATCTGGGCATCTATGATTATGTCGAGTATGCGGCCGAGTACGGGACCTTTGGCTATCCCGATCTGGACAACTACTGCCGGGCGGCCGAATTGTACGGCCTGGGCACGATGATCAAGATCGACCAGGAGCCCAAGCTGCCTCTGGCGCAGCGCGCCATCGGCTCGGGCTTTGAGAGCGTGCTTTTTGTGGACTGCCGCACGGTCGAAGAGGTCAAGTACTGCGTGCGCATCTGCCGGCCGGATACGCCCTATGATGGGGGCCTGTTCGGCGCGGCTGGCCGGCGCTTTGCCTATACCGGCGGGGGCCGCGAGGAGTTTGCGCAAGCGCTGCGCGACGTGGTGGTGGCCATCATGATGGAAAAGGCGCCCCTGGTCGAGCAGCTCGAGGAAGTGCTGGCCATTCCGGGCGTGGACATGATCCAGTGGGGCCCCTCCGACTTTACCATGAGCAGCGGCCTCTATGCCAAGCCGAACTTCCAGGCGGAGGTCAAGCGGGTCGAGCGCAAGGTTTTTGAGACGTGCATCAAGATGGGCGTGCCACCGCGCGTCGAGCTCCAGAACCTCGACAACGTCGAATACTATCTGGAGATGGGCGTCAAGCACTTCCGCATCGGCCACGACATGGCGGTGCTGCGCGACTACTGGAAGACGCAGGGCGAAGGCTTGCGCAAGTTGGTCGAGAGCGCCTGATAGCGAAGCCAGGATACGATGGGCGGGGAACCCCGTCGATGGGGTTGCCCCGCCCGTCTGCGCGAGGGCGATGCCGAGCGGATAGCTC
>JAFGLK010000119.1 GCA_016928125.1 Anaerolineae bacterium | reverse complement strand
CAATGGGCTGGATATGATCTATCCTGCGCGCCATGCTGCGTTGGCTGAGTCGATCGCCGAGAGCGGCGCCCTGATATCGGACTTTCCGCTGGGCACCAAACCGGCGGCTGGCAATTTCCCGGCTCGCAACCGCATCATCAGCGGTCTCGGGCTCGGCACTGTGGTCGTGGAGGCCGGCGCCCGCAGCGGGGCGCTGATCACGCTCCAGTTCGCGCTGGATCAGGGGCGCGAGACCTTTGCGGTGCCGGGCGGCATCCACAGCCGCATGAGCGCCGGCACCAACGCTGCCATCAAGCGCGGCGAGGCCAAGCTGGTCTCGGATGTGGCTGATATCCTAGAGGAACTTGACCTGGCCATGATCGTGGAGCAAAAAGAGGTGCGAGCCGTCTTGCCGGAGAACGCTACAGAGGCGGCGCTGATGACTTGTCTGGGTGGCGATCCGCTGCATATCGACGAGATCGTGCGTCGCTCGGGCCTGCCCACCGCCACCGTCTCCAGCGTGCTCTGCCTGATGGAGCTCAAGGGTATGGTTCGGCGCGTTGAGAACATGTCCTACGTCGCAGCCCACTAGACGCAAGTTGAAAGGGGTATAGTGGCCATGCCTCCAGCCAAGTTGGATGACGTTCACATCACGATCCTCGCCGGAGGAAGCGGCACACGCCTCTGGCCGCAAAGTCGCAAAGGTCGCCCCAAGCAGCTACTGGCTCTGGATGGCTCACGCTCCATGCTGCAGCGCACCGTGGATCGGGTGCGGCCGCTCCTGCCACCCGAGCGCATCTACATTCTCACTGGCCCCGAGTATGCTGAGGCGATCGCCGCACAGTTGCCCGAGTTGCCCGAGGAGAACATCTTTCTGGAGCCCTCGCCACGCGGCACGGCGCCCTGTCTGGGCCTGGCGGCCATGAAGATCGCCCGACGGCATGAAAGCCGCAGCATCATGGTCTCGCTGCACGCGGACCATGTGATCGCCGACGAGACTCGGCTGCGCCAGTGTCTGGTGGCAGCCGCCAACAAGGCGCGGGAGGGCTACCTGGTGACCGTGGGCATCATGCCCACCGGGCCCGAGACGGGGTTCGGCTACATCGAGCGGGGCGAGCCGATCGGATTCGAGGGCGATCTCCCTGTCTATCGGGTCAGCCGGTTCACGGAAAAGCCGGCCTTGGCGCAGGCTCAAGCGTTCATCGCCAGCGGGCGCTACTACTGGAATGCGGGTTACTTTGCCTGGACCGTGGGCAATATCCTGGACGAATTCGCCCGTCTGCTGCCCGAGACATATGCCTGTTTGGATGCCATGACCACCATGGAGCGGCCCGATCATGTGGGCATCTGGGACAAGATCACGCCCATGACCATCGACGTGGGCATCATGGAGCAGGCGCGCAATGTGGCCGTTGTGCCGGCCGAGATGGGCTGGAACGATGTGGGCAGTTGGGCGGCCATGTACGAGATCATGCCCAAAGATGACAAGGGCAACGTGGTGCTGGGCTCAGGCTCAGTGTATGACGTGGACACAACTGGCTCTTTGGTCCTGAGTGAGAAGCGGCTGGTGAGTGTGGTGGGGCTCGAGGATCTGATTGTGGTGGATACAGAGGATGCCCTCCTGATTCTCCCCAGGGATCGCGCCCAGGACGTAAGCCAACTGGTGAGGGATCTGCGCAGCCGCGGATTCGAAAAGTACCTCTAGCGATGCATCGATCGGCGGGATCGAGACGCCGTGTTGCCCCAGTGTGTCATTCGCATCCTGTCTACTTGGAGTGAGCGTGCAAGCAGAAATCGTGACCATCGGAACCGAGCTCTTGTTGGGAGAGATCGTCGATACCAACTCAGCCTGGATTGCCCAGCGCTTGACGACGATCGGCATGAACCTCTACTACACCGCCACGGTGGGTGACAACCTGGCGCGCATCACCGATGTGCTCCAGAGCGCGCTGGCGCGCTCTGACGTCGTGATCACCACCGGGGGACTGGGGCCCACCGTCGATGACGTGACCCGCGAAGCGGTCGCCGCAGCGACTGGGCGCGAGCTGGTTCTGGATGAGGACCTCGTTGAGGAGATCGCGCGCTACTTTGCGCGGCGTGGCTATCAGATGACCGACAACAATCGCCGCCAGGCGCGCTTGCCCGTGGGAGCGCGTGTCATCCATAACCCGGTGGGCACAGCCCCTTGCTTTCTGGTTGAGCAGGGCGAGCACGTCCTCATCTCATTGCCCGGCGTGCCCCATGAAATGCGTCATCTGATGGAGACCGAGGTGCTTCCCTACCTCAACGCGCGCTATGGGCTGCAGGGCGTGATCAAGAGCCGCACCCTGCGTACCTGCGGTATCGGCGAGAGCGCCGTTGACGCCCAGATTGGCGATCTGATGGCCCTGGCCAACCCCACGGTGGGCACGCGTGCACACCCCGGTCAGACGGACCTCAAGATCACCGCCAAGGCCGATACCCAGGCCGAGGCTGAGGCTTTGATCGCCCCGGTGGAGGCCGATCTGCGTCGCCGGCTAGGTCTCTATGTGTTCGGTGTGGATGAGCAGACTCTGGCCGACGTGGTGAGCGAGCTGCTGGCGGCCAGCGGCATGCGCCTGGCGGTGGCCGAGACCACCACCCACGGCGCGCTGGCTCAGCAGTGCTGCGACGCCTCACAGGGAGAGCGCACCTTTGTCGGCGGCGTGACGCTGGCCTCGACGAAGGCTCTTCAGACCACGCTGGGGCTCGGGGTCGCCGATGCCGCTCCCAGTCAAGCGCTGGCGAATGCGGCCGCTCAGGCCGTGAGAGTGCGCCATGGCGCCGATCTCGGCCTTGCGCTGATTGGGCCGTACGATCCCGCCGTGCCCGATGCGCCGCCGGTGTATTTCAGCCTGGCGGAAGCCGGCCAAACCGTCGAGGGCGAGTCACGCCAAGGGCGCGCTGGCCCGTCAGGGCGTGGTTGGCTCGTGCATCTGGCTCTCGATCTGGTGCGGCGCCATCTGCTGGGGTGAGGGGACCAGGCACAGGCTAGCCTGGATTGCCCTCTAGCTCTACGCGAGAGGGTCCCCGTCGATGCGCCCATCGAGCATGTGAATCCTGCGCGAGGCGAGTGCCGCCAGACGCTCCTCATGGGTGACCAAGATGATCGAGCGGCCCTGCTTGTGTTGGTCGACGAGCAATTGGACGATGCGCTCGCCTGTGGCCGAATCCAGGTTGCCCGTGGGTTCGTCGGCCAGGATCAGAGGGGGCTCGTTCATCAGGGCGCGAGCCAGGGCCACACGCTGCTTCTCTCCCCCCGAAAGCTCCGACGGGAGCTTGTGGGCATGCTCCACCATGCCCACCGCCTCGAGCAGCGCCACGGCGCGTGCTGGGCTGGGGCGGCTCCACAGGTGGCGCAGATGCACGGGCAGGATCACGTTCTCCAACACTGTCAAAGTGGGCAGAAGCTGGAAGAACTGAAAGACGATCCCGATCGTGCGCCCGCGCCAGCGCGCCAGGCTGTTTTCGTCCATGTTGTCGATGCGCGCCCCGCAGACCCAAACCTCCCCCTCGGTCGGCTTGTCTATCCCGGCCATCAGGTTGAGCAATGTGGATTTGCCGCTGCCCGAGGGGCCGACGATGGCGACGAACTCGCCGGCCCCGATCGCCAGCGAGACATCATCGAGAGCATTGAAGACCCTCGGACCGACCGCATAGGTACGCGTGACGTGCACGCAGCGGACCAGAGACGGAGCGCATGGATCGTGGTTCTCTTGCATAGCGCCTTGATTGTATCATAGCCTGCTGCGACCCGTGAAACCTGGCTTCGCGGGGTAGGCCTCACTCGGGTGAGTCAGCCCCCTCTGGGGTGCGCGTCCTTTTGCGTGGTCGATGGGCACTGGGCAGTGTGCGCAAGCCTTTGCCGTGTTGCGTGAGGCAGGCTATACTGACGCCACTACCGTCAAGGAGCGTGCCATGTCCGATTCGACGCACGACGACCATCAGCTCTTGAGTGCAGCGTGGGAGGCGTACCACGCCTTGCGCTTGGATGAGGCCCAGGCGCTATTTGAGCAGATCTTGGAATCCGCCCCACAGAGCTTCGAGGGGCATCTTGGCCTATCCAAGACGTATGCGCGTCAGCGGCGCCAGGATGAGGCTGTGGAGGAAGCCAAAACCTGCATCGAGCTGGCGCCTGAGCGCCATGAGGGCTATGCCGCCCTCGGGGCGCTCTATTTTCTGACCGACGCTCTGGACGAGGCTCGCGAGCAGCTCGAGCGCGCGCTCGAGATCGCGCCTGGCGCCGTGGAGCCGCGATTGACCCTCTCACAAGTGTACGCAGATCAGGGCCATTACGCTGAGGCCGAGGCCGAGCTGGCTCGCGCGCGCGAGGCGACTGAGGCCATCGCCGGTGAGCGAGAACGATTGCGCTCCACGGCCATGGCCTGGCATGCCCAGGCCTATGGCTTGCTGGCCCAAGGCAAGAATCCCGAAGCGGTCGAAGCGGCGCAGGAGGCGATCGCCCTGCAAGAGGCGAGCCCCTATGCAGCCTGCCTGGCCTATTCGAACATCGGCATTTTGGAGGCCCGCGCTCGGCGCTATGATCAGGCCATCGAGTATCTTGAGCGCGCCTATGCGATGAACGCCTACTTTCACCGGGCTGGGGCCGCTTTGGGGCGCATCCTGATCCTCAGACGCCGACCCGGCAGAGCGGCCGAGGTCTTGAGCCAGGTGCTGCAGAGCATGCCCGAGGCGAATGGCAGCGTACGCCATGCCTACGCCCTGGCATTGGCCAGATCAGGCCAGCGGGCTGAGGCCCTGGCGCAGTTTCGGCAGGCGCTGTCGCTCGGTCTGAGCGGCCCGGATCTGGTCACTGCGCGCTGGCAGACGGTGTGGCTGAGCGATGTAGGGCGCTATGCCGTCATCGGACTGGTGATGGCCGCCGTTCTCGTCTGGATCGTGGTAGCCCGGCCCAGCGCCCAGGCCCTGACCTTCCTGGCGATTCTGGCCTTGATTCTCATCTTGCAGCGCACGCTGGGTAGGAGATCGCGCAGCTAGGGGCCATCCGCTGCCGATGGGCTTCTTGGCGAGCCACAGGACGTCTTGCGAACTGTGGCTGGGTGTGTTATGCTGTCTCGTGTTGTGACTGGATGCGCATATGCTCCAATTGAGGGGAGGTTGTTACGATGAAGGAGTGTGTGATCCGGGTTCTTCTCATCTCTGTTCTACTGACCCTGCTGCTGGGCAGCGCGCTCGCCCTCGGAGTATCTGCGAACGATGCGTTCTACCACACCGTGAAATGGGGCGAGACCCTCAGCTCGATCGCTTGGCGCTATGGGCTCACAACCCAGGAGCTTGCCGATGCGAACGACCTCAAGAGCACGCACTGGATCTATATCGGGCAAAAGCTGTTGATTCCGGGCGACCAGTCCGAGTATGTCGAGTACAAGGTTCAGTCGGGCGATACCCTCTCGACCATCGCGGCCAAGTACGGGGTCTCGACCTGGGACATTGCGCGTCGCAATGGCATCTGGAACATCAACCTGATCTTTGTGGGCCAGACGCTGGCGATTCCCGGCGGCGGGGAGATGTTGCCGGAGACCGTCGCAGCCCCGCCCGCGGTGGAGGCGTCGCTCATCATCGAGTCGCCCACAGAGAACGCCTCCGTGGCCAGCCCGGTGACCGTCGCTGGCTTTGGGCGCGCCTATGGCAATAACCTGACGGTTGAGATTCTTGATCAGGATGGCAAGCAGATCGCGCTGGGCACTGCGACGATTGTGGCCGAACTGGGGCAGACGGGGCCCTTCACCGGCACCGTCGAGTTCGCGCCGCCCACCGCGGCTCAGTCGGGCCGCATCTTGGTCTACAGCCTGCATCCGCGTGACGGGGAGATGGTCGACCTGGCTTCGGTCGAGGTCACGCTGCAGCCCTGATCCTGGCAGGGACTGTGGGCCTTGACGCTGAGCCAGGCGGCCTGAGAAGGTAACGGCACGGGCGCGAGCGACAAACGAGGGGTGGAAAGCGGGTCATTGAGCCTCCCACCCCTCTTGTGCTGTCTGGGGCGCAAGGGATCGGCCGGTTTTGACCTCACGTCCCGTTGTGCTACCATCGTGGCTGGGTCGAGCCCTTCCAGAGAGCACACAGGTGAGCATGGCGGTCAACACGCGTACGTTGGTAGAGAGAGGCCTCGGGCACCGCAAGGCGCTGGTGCGTCTTGGCACAGTGCTGGCCCTCTGTTGCCTTGCAGGCGTGCCCGTTGGCGCGGTCATTGGCCTCGCGGGGGGGCTCTACGGCAGCGCATTTCTGCTTGGGCTGCTGGCCGCCTACCTGATGCTTCGCAGCCTCACGCTGGGGCTGGTCATCGTGATCGGGATCATCTGCCTGCTTCCCTTTGCCGCTCTCCCCGTCGACATTGGCTTTGCCCCCACCTTTCTCGACCTGGCTTTGGGCGGGGTCTTTTTCGTCTGGATCAGCCGCCTTGTCTCGCACAAGGATCAGGAATTCGTGGCCGCATCGCCGATCCTGGGCGTGCTGATCTTTGCGGCGTTGGCGACCGCCTCGTTCATCCTTGGCCTGAGCCATGCCCCGTTGACGGCCAATGTCCTGCGTCACTTTGCCGAGATTCTCATGAGCATTCTCCTCTTTGTGCTCGTGACCAACGCGGTCCGCAGCGAGGGGCAGCTCCGGATCTTGGTGTTGGCCCTCATCCTCGCCGGGTTCCTGGCTGCGCTGATCGGTGTGGTGCTCTATCTGCTTCCAGATACGCTCACCATGCGTCTGCTCTCCGTCTTGCGGGTCGTGCGCTACCCCACCGGATCGTCGGTTCTCCGCTATATCGAGGATGACCCTGAGCTGCCCTTGCGGGCGACCTCCACCTCGATTGACCCCAACGTCCTGGGGGGCATGCTCATCTTTGTCACCACCCTCACTGCGGCCCAGGCCTTTTGCGAACGGCCGCTGTTGCCGAGGCGTTGGTTGTTGCTCATGCTTGCGACGATGGCTGTGTGTCTGGTGTTGACTTTTTCGCGCAGCTCATTTGGGGGGCTTGCGGCGGCCCTCTTTCTGCTGGGGCTCTTGCGCTATCGCAAGCTGCTCTGGATCGGGGCGCTGGCGCTGGGGCTCCTTTTCCTGCTGCCGCCGGCCCAGGCCTACGTGCAGCATGCACTGGAAGGCATCCAGTTCGCGGATCTGGCCAGCCAGATGCGCTTGGGCGAATACAAGGATGCCTTTATCCTGATCAGGCGCTATCCCTGGTTTGGCGTCGGTTTCAGCGGCACGCCCGATATCGATACCTACCTCGGTGTATCGAGCGT
>JAFGLK010000118.1 GCA_016928125.1 Anaerolineae bacterium | reverse complement strand
CGAGTGGCCGTGGTAGCGCGCGTCCAGCAACACCACGTCATAGTCATCCTGGATGGCCCGCGCCACCGGCCCGAAGGTCAGGGCGTGACTGGCGAAGCCGTGGCAGAACACCACCGCCTGCCCCGAATCCGCGCCTCGGCCCTGGCCGCGGTAATAGTGCAGACGAATCCCGTTGGCGATCAGATCGCCCTCGCGCCAAGTGCTCATGGACATCGCTCCTTTGTGTGAGATGTAGTTCATCGGTGCACCCGCTCCGGGTGACTCGCCAGAGTGTAGACACAAGGCGGTCGCGCGTCAATCGCAGGGAACGCCCAACCTGGAGTGCCGAGTTCCAGCTCGGCATGACGCCGCCTGGGAGCGCCGAGCTCCAGCTCGGCCTTGCGCCGGGCCACCGCACGCCAAAACCACTTGACGCGTCGCCCCCCTCTGAGCAATACTGCCTCGCGTCCCACTCGCGGCCGCCGCGCCCATCGCCCGACATGGGAGGGCAGGTCATCATGGCCCTGAATCGCGACAGACTGCTGCGGCAGGTGCGAGAGCGGCCCCTGGTCGCCTTTTACGTGCTGGCCTACGCCATCTCCTGGGCCGCCTGGGGCCTCATGGCGCTCGTCGCGCCCAAGCCCGATCCGTCCGGCGGCCCGCCCAGCCCCCTCGGCCCGGGTGGGCTGGCCACCTACCTCTTTTCGACCCTCGGGGGCCTGGGGCCGCTGCTGGCCCTGGCCCTCCTGCAGAAGGTTCCGGCCAGCGGGGTGAGTCTGCGGGCGATTTTCCGCACGATGCGCATTCGCGAGGCCTTGCGGGGGCGCCCGTCCCACGTCCTGCTGGCGCTGGCGATCCTCGCCTGGCCGCTCCTCACCGCCCTCGGCGCCATCCTGGCGCACCTGGCGGGCCAGACCGAGCGCTTGACGCTGCTCAAGCCAGGCCCCGACGCCCTGGGGCTGGCCGCCCTGCCCGTGATGCTCATCCATTTCGCCGCTGCGCTGTGGACCAGCCCCCTCTTCGAGGAGCCCGGCTGGCGCGGCTACGCGTTGCCTCGGCTGCAGCGCCGCTTCGGCGTCGGGGCGGGCAGCGCCATTGTAGGGGTGCTTTGGTGGCTATGGCACCAGCCCATGAACCTGACCTTCGGTTTGCAGCCCAGCCTGTACAGCCTGGCGGCCATGCTGGCGTTCTCGTTCAGCATCGACTCGCTCTACAACTTGTCGGGGCGCAACCTGTGGGTCGCCATGCTGGCCCATCAGTCGCTCGGCACCGTGAACCTGTTTCTGTTCCAGGGCGAGCGCAACCTGTGGACCCTGGGCCTGCAGATCGTCCTGGTCATCATTTTGCGGCGCTGGGAGGCGCACAGGGAGGAAGACACATGACCATCGCCAAGCTGATCGCCCTCGTGGGCCTGTTGGCCATGACCATCGTGCTGATCTACGGCTTTACCGTCGGGGATTTCGGCGGCGAGGGCGCCCAACTTCTGCGCATGCCCTGGGGCATCGTCTCGCTGGTGGATCTGTACGTGGGTTTCGCGCTGTTCTCGATCTGGATCGTCTACCGCGAGCGCTCCTGGTGGCGCTCGGTGGTCTGGGTGCTGCTGATGATGATCCTGGGCTTCTGGACCGGCGCGCTCTACACACTGGTGGCGCTACTGCGCAGCGGCGGCGACTGGCGGCGCTTCTGGCTGGGCCGCCGGCCCTGAGGGCACCCGGGGCTACCCCTCCGGCCGGTAGGGCGCCTGGTTCATGTCGCCCACGAACTCGGGCAGCTCCCTGTGGCCGAGCATTTGGCGCATGGCGTGCGCCTCCCCGATGTGAAACCAGTAGTGGTACAGGTTGCGCTGAAGCATCGTGCCTCGACTCTCAGGCAGCAGCCGGCCTTCCCGCGCAAAGTGACCGATCAGTTCGGCGCCGGTAAGCGTATCCAGGTAGACGTCTGCGGCCGCCGTGACGTCGCGCCAGGCGGCCCACATCTCCGCCAGGGGCGGCCTGCTGGCCGGCCGGCCATAGCCCACCAGCTCATTCAGCTCCGGGCGCACCACCCGGCCCTGGCCCAGAATCACCCAGTAGGACTGCTCCTGATTGGCCAGGTGCCCCACCACCCAACTGATGCAGTTCATCGGCAGCGTACGCACGATGGCGTCCTCCTCCGAGACGCCCGCCAGGCAGCGCTGCAACTCGCCCCGCGCAAAGCGCAACTGGGCCACCAAAGGATGCGCGCTCATGTCCGCCTCCTCGTCATCGTTCGCTCTTCAGCCAATCTTCCCGCAGCGCCGCGTACAGGTATTCGTCCTGCCAGTCCCCGTCGCGTCCCGGCACGGCTTGATGGAGATGGGCCTCGCGGCGCATGCCCAGCTTCTGCATGACCCGCCACGAGGCCGCGTTCTCCGGGTTGCACGTCGCCACGATGCGATGCAGCTTCATCCGGCCAAACCCATAGTCGATCAGCGCTCGGGCGGCCTCGGTGGCATAGCCACGCCCCTGGTGCTCCCGCGCGATGATCCAGCCGATCTCGTAGGTGTCGCGCACGCCCAAGTAGCTATGAAAGACCAATTCGCCGATCAGGTGGTCGGCACTTTGCTTGCCAGAGGCCGGCCTGAGCGCCACGCCCAGCTCACGCGGCAGACCGTTCCCGCGCTCGGCCTGCTCAGCCAGATCGCGCAGCAGGCGCTGTGTGCGCAGTTCGTCGTAGGGTGCGTCGGGCAGGAAGCGCATCACCAGGGGATCGGAGAGCCAGGCGTGCACGGCGGGCCAATCGGCCTCGACCAGCGTGCGCACCCACAGGCGCTCGGTTTCGGCGATGAGGGTCATGGGCGGGGCCTCGGAACGTGCGGCGCACAACGGTAGCTCATCTTCCTCCTCGTTTGGAGCGCCGAGTCCCAGCTCGGCAGCCGGCTGGCACCTGCTGCCGCCTCACCCCTTGATCGCCCCGGCCAGCGTCGCCACAAAGTAGCGCTGGCTGTAGGAATACAAGGCCAACGGCAGGATGGCCGCCGTGATGGCCGCCGCCGTCACCACCGGCTG
>JAFGLK010000117.1 GCA_016928125.1 Anaerolineae bacterium | reverse complement strand
GTGGGCCGCCTCTAGGATCAGGTAGGACACGCGATTCGTAACATCGCGCCCACTCTCGTCCGGCCCGCCGAGCTGCAGATAGGTGGTGTCGCGCAGGAGCACATTGGCGATGTGGAACATCGCCTCTTCGTCGGTGAGGATGCCCGCGGCCACATCGCGCTCATAGTAGGGCGTGAGCAGCATGTCCAGGCGCCCGCCCGAGCCCGAGCCGTTGTACATACGCGCCACGATCAGATACCACAGAATCCACTGGCAGGCCTCGCGAAAGGTGCGCGGCGGCCCGTCCACCAGCCAGGCGTTCATCTCGGCCATCTCCAGCAGGTTGCGCTTGAGCTGGGGATGCTCCTCCTCGGCGGCCATCTCGCGGGCGGCATCGGCCGTGCGCTGGATCCAATCCTGCAGGCCGGTGAGGGTCGCCTCCAGGCCATCGTAGAAATCCTGCTTGTCGGCGCCGTGCTGCTGGCGATAGTGACGCACCTTCTCGAGCAGGCCACCGTAGCCCAGATCGAGGCCGATCTGCATATCCTGGCAGAAATGCTGCTGGCCAAAGATAGGCGCCACCAGCTTGTACTTGTCGATGCGCGGGCGCAGCCGGGCCAGCCCCTCCGCCATCTCGGGCGGGGTGGAGCCGCGCGTGCGGTAGGAGGAGTAGTTGACCATGTACGCCCCGGCCAGCGAGGCCATGGGGTCGAGATACACCGGATGGGCGCGCATCAGGTTGCCGAAATTCTCGCCCACCGCCTTGGGCCCGAAAAAGCCCCCCGAGGGGTGGTTGCTCTGAATCTCAAAGCCCTTGATGAGCACGTCGGTGATGGGCATGCCCGAACCGCTGATGGTCTGCACGATCTCGCGCCGATCGGCTGGCGGCAGAATCTGCCCCCAATCGTCGTGGTCCATCGAGCCCACGACTTCTTGCTTCTCGATCGTCTGCGCCAGCTTGGTGGCGCGCAGCGCGTCATAGCGCTCCGTCAAGGTATGTTCTTGGACTGCGATACGTTCTACCATGGTGTCTCCTACCCTATCGATCTCCTAATTACGGGACGTCAGCCAAAGCCCAACGATGTTCATACGCCCTACGGGTATCCCATAGTATACGCCGCCGTAGGTTAGCACGCAAAATGGCACGATGGCCCCGAGACCAATCGTGTTCCTTCACGCAAAATCGAACCGAAGCAGCGGGGTGCCATACCCTTTGGTTAGGGCAGCGGTTCAGGCCCATAGTAGAAGAGGTGCGTGGCGCCGGCCTGCATAGAGACATCAAAGCAGGTCACCTGCCGGGCCACCAGCCGACGGCTGTAGACCTCCCAAACGTCCGCCGGACGAGGAAGATGAAGCCACTTGAGCCCGGCCCGCACGGTGTGCAACATGACATAATTGGAGTCCGCGTAGAGCACATCCTCCGAGTCGCTGTAGATGTGCACACCAGCATGACGAGCCAGCTCGCGCAGCACTCCCGGCGGCGGGTTGGGGGCCGCGCTGTAGGCGCTGGCCCAATCCTGCTTCTGGAGCAGCACAAAACCGGGCTCGCAGCGCCCCTGGTTGATCACGGCGGTGCCCAGGGTGACAGCATCTGGGTCATCCACGGTAAAGAGGGGGCCGAGGCGCGTATCGGTGCCCCAGAAAGTTGAAGTAGGCAGGTTGTGGGTGACGGGGTGCTGGAAGTTGCTCAGGAAGATGTTGACGCCCCACTGGCGCTCGGTGCAGGTGAGGCGGATGCCCGTAAGATCGCGGCAGTATGCGGCCGAAAGGTCGGCGTCGCCCACGAAACCGGGCGCATAGATCCACAGGGCCAGCTTGCCGTCGCGACGCAAAAGCGCCTTGAGCTGCTCACGTTCTTGAGCGCCACATTGGAAAACGTTCCACATATAGTAGAAGCGATACTCCCGTGCGCGGCCCGCTAGTAGATCACTGAGCAACACGAACTCCACGGGAGCGCCCAGCCGGGCCATGCCCCAGGCGCGGTTGCGCCAGTTGGGGATGTCCAGGTTGTTGAGTGTCGAGCGGTAGAACCAGCTCTCGGCATCCACGACCACGGCGATCTCCGCAGCGGAGGCGCGATCCGGAAGCGAGAGCTGATGGCGCCCGAGTTCCAGCGTGCGTCGGAAGGTCTCGAGCACTTGAGGATCGGCCCACGAGCCGGCGGACCACTGGCACCACCAGCCCCCGGCAGAGTGGGTCAGGATCTGGGCGCACTGACGCTTGAGCACGGCGCAGGTTTCTTCGGCGTTGTGCGTGCGCCCGTAATAGGCATCCGGGCGACTCAGGTGGGTGCGGGTGTCCTCCTCGCTGATCCAGAGCTTGCCCGCGCGGCGCACGCTGGCGACGGGTGCCATGAAGCCCCCCTCCCCGCCGATGCCCCGCCACCCATAGGAGTAGGGGCTCGACAAAAAGTCGACGTGCGGAGAAGCCAAGACCTCGGCCAGGCCGGCATGCCCGGAGCGCGCCGCTGCGGTGTGGGCCACATCGGCATCGGCCAGGCGCTGTCCGAAGAAACCATTATTCCAGATGATCTCGAGCAGATAGCCGTAGAACACCCCGGCCAGCCGCTCCCCCTGGGTGGCGCGCTTGACCACGCCACAGAGAGCGTCGATATCGCGGGCCACAATATGGGCCTGGCACTGCCAGTAGTCGATGGCGCGGCGGCGCTTGGAGGGGTCCTTGAACAGGAACAGGTCGGTCGCGCCCTGTTCCTCCGGCGTGGGCACCAGATCGTCGTCGAAGGAGACCTTATCATCCCCCCAAGCGCCACGTAGTGCCTCTATCGTGCCGTACTTGTGGCGCAGCCAACGGTGAAAAGCGACCTGCATGGCTGGGGAGTAGTCGCCGGCCCAGTCCTCCATCGGCCCGATCTTGACCCACTCGGCGCTATCGCCCGCACACACCAAATAGCCCGCCACCAGCTCATACAGATCCTGGTCACGCAGATAGCCGACCAGCGCCTCAAGGAAACGTCCCGCATCTTGCAGCCAGGCTTGGGATGCAAAGGAGGGCGTGGTGTAGATGCCCTTGGCGCGGGCTTCGAGTCGCTCCCAGTCATCGGGGTGGGCCCGCAGCCAGGCCGAGTCCTCGCCTCGCGGCTCCACGAAGACGCGCACCAGCCAGCGCGCCTCGGGCGCCTCCCGAGCATAGGCGCGCAGCGCCTCGCCCAGGGGCGCAAAGCGCTCAGACGGAAACTCACCCGTCTCGAGATCGTAGGCGTGATCAAAGCGCACCGGCATGTCCATCATCAGCAGGCGGAATCCGGCCTCGCGCATGGCCTGCAGATCCGGATCGAGCTGCGCACGTCCCGCGCTATCGAGCCGGGGCCGCGAGACCATGTACACGGCAGGAAAGATCGGCGCGTCGTCCTCGAAGAGGGTGGGCGCGCCGTGGTGAGGGCGCACATCGTAACGGGTCATCAGAACGGCATCCTTTCACCTGAGGTGCCAGGCACTAGCAAAAGTGCCTGGCACCTCAGCCGGGGCCCCATGCCACGAATCTCAGCCCGCGTTCTCGACCTTCCAAACTTCCCATACTTTGCCAACCAGCGCCGGGCTCGGCTTGAGGGTAGGCTTGCCGGGCTGCCAGCCGGCAGGCGTCACCTCGCCCGTGGCGCGCACGTGCTGGTACGCCTTGACCTGACGAATGAACTCGACCACGTTGCGGCCCACTGTGGGCGTCAGCACCTCCATGGCCTGGATGACGCCGTCGGGATCGATGATAAAGCGCCCGCGAATGTCGACGCCCCCGGCCTCATCATAGACCCCATACGCCCGGCCGATGGCGCCGGTGGTGTCGGCCACCATCGGCCAGGGAAAGCCCCCCTCCACCATCTTGGAAAGCTCTTGCTCCTGCCACACCTTGTGCACAAAGTGGCTGTTGGTGCTGATCGCCAGCACCTGGACGCCCAGTTCATCCAACTCAGCCTTGCGGGCAGCGACCGCTGCCAGCTCGGTCGGTCAAACAAAGGTGAAATCACCGGGATAGAAGCAGACTACGGTCCACTTGCCCGCATAGTCGGAGAGAGCGACCTGCGTAAATCCACCTTGAAAGTAAGCGTTGCCTCGAAAATCGGGGGCTTTGCCCCCTGCGCGCGCGACTGGCATCGTGGCCTCCTCTTGACTAGCTGCTGCGCCTCCCTCGGAAGCGGATGTCGTCTCTTGTACCGGCTGCTCAACAGGTTCAACACAGGACGTCGATTCGTCGGCCATCATGGCTCCTTTCTATCAGTACGGCAAACTAACCCGTGTCCCGAGGGACAGAACACAACACTTCTCCGCCCCTCACCTCCCTTCCCTCTTCGACTGGTTCAGGCTGCCCCCGGCCTCTCGGTCCGGTCATGCAAAACCACGGCCCCGTCGCGAGCCGCTCGTGCGAGATGCCGGTATCAACCAGCACACTGCATTGCACATATACATGATAGAGGCATGTGAAGGCATGTGTCAAGTAGAGTTAGCATCTGCTCCTGAGACATCCTACCATGGCCTAGGTCAGGACGCCCAGCTCGACCGTCTCATCCGACAGCTTGTCCGCCACGTCCTCATAGGCAGGACGCGTTCTCACGAGGCTCTGCATGGCATCACGCTCCGCATCGGGCCGACCGGCAGCCAGAACGCCCGTCAGCTGCCCCTCTGAGAAGTAGTAGAAGGCATAGCTACCCGCATCGGTCGAGCCGCGCTGCACCACCGTATCCCAGGCGCTCAGATCGCCCCACACTTCGGGGCTGATGTCGAATAGATCGGTGAAGAAATAGGGCAAGGTCACGTAGGGGCCCATATCGCCGGCCATGTTGCGGCCGGCCCGGTAGCCTTGAGCGCGTGCCACATCCCAATGCTCCACCCGTAGGCGGCCGAACTGCGTGCTCGGCCAGGCGGCGATGTCCCCAGCCGCGTAGATATCAGGCGCGCTGGTCTGCAGGTGGCGATTCACCATCACGGCATCCCGCTCAGCCATCTCTAGGCCCGCCTCTCTGGCCAGGGCGGTGTTCAGCCGAATGCCCACGCCCATCACCACCAGATCCACATCCAGCGTCTCGCCGTTTTCGAGCGCAACACGCTCGGCGCGCCCCGCACCCTCGATGCGCAGAGGCTTGGTTTGTGGCAAGAGGCGGATGCCCTCCCGCTCAAAGCGCGCCTGCACCAAGGCGCTGAAGGCCTCCGGCGCCACGCGCTCCATGGGTCGCGATTCGAGAAAGACCGTCGTGACCCCGACCCCCATCTGGGTCAGGGTGGCGCTCACCTCGCAGCCGATAAAGCTGCCGCCGATCACCAGCGCCTGCTTGGCCGAGGTCGCCGCCTCGCGGATGGCGTCCGAGTCCTCGATGGTGCGCAATGTGTACACACGCTCAAGCTCGGATCCGGGAATTGGTAGGCGCCATGCTGAGCCGCCCGTGGCAAGCAAGAGCTTCTGATAGCCCAGCACCCGACCGTCGCCCAAGGTCAGGGTGTGGTCCGCTGGATCGAGCCTGGCGGCCAGCATGTCCAGGATCAGGTCGATGCCGTTCTGAGCGTAGTAGGCCTCATCCTTGACCCACAGCTTCTCACGACCCTCTTTGCCTCTCAAGTAGCCTTTCGAGAGGGGCGGTCGCTCGTAGGGTAGGTGCGTCTCAGCGGAGACCAGGGCAATTGAGCCCTGCTTGTCGTTCCGGCGGATGCCCTGACAAGCCCGTCCCCCTGCGAGCCCGCCCCCGACAATCACATAGGTGTAGCTGTCCATCTGTAGCCTCCTCTGCCGCGACACGGCGCCAATGATTGTGAGACACCATATCGAGCATACATCGGCGAGGCGACCCTTGTCAACAGCAGATGGCTGTAAGACAGGGGCAAGGGCCTAACCGTGCTAGCGGCTCTTCTTGCGGGCCACAATGATTAGCCGTCGACTTGACGCCTTGTCGTACGGCGAGCCGTCCCAGCCGCCGTGGAAGATTACCTCCTCATAGCCCGCCTGCTCCAGGAGCCGCGCATAGTCGTCGCGCAGAAGCAGCCGATAGCGAAAGCTCGCGATGTCAAAACGTTGCTCGGCCTGCGAGTGGGTCAGATCGAGAATGTGAACCTGCCACTCGGTCTCGGCATAGTCGATCACCATGACGCGCGAGATGTCGGCCGTGTTGACGATGAGATCGAACCGCGAGCGCTCGTGATACTGGCGGTCGGTCATGCCCTGCGTCAGAACGGTGATGCCGCCGGGGGCCAGCACCGCCAACATGCTGCGCAGCGCCCGCACGATCTCGGTCTCATCGGTCACTTGCGGCAGGGCCGTGCTCAGGCACAGAACGGCATCAAAGCGCTGCGCATACTGCGCGGGTAACTCGCGAAAGTCGCATCGCCGCAGCAGCACCTCCTCCGCGACCCCCGCACCCTCCAGATTGCGCCGGGCCTGCTCCAGCATGGCCTCCGAGATGTCTGAGCCCCAGGCCTTTCGGCCCAAGCGATGGACCATCAGGAGATCGTGTCCCGTGCCACAGGCGCAATCGAGCACGGTGTGCACGCCATGCCGGTTGAACAGGTCACGGAAGAAGCTGATTCTGGCGGGGTCCTCAGCCTGCATCCAATCGTAGCGTTGGGCAAGCTCTCGAAATGGATCGTCAGCCATGGTATCCACTCCCGTTGGCCGCTCTGATCGCAGCGTGGACTATCGGGCCAGCCGCATGCTAGCGCAAGCCCGTCAGATGTGCAATCCGCGCCTTGCCGCGGGCGCTGCGATATGCTACCATGCCGACAAGCACACGGGGGAGCGTCTCATGGCTTTGTCACACAACACAGCGGCCAGGGCGGCTACGCCGGTCTCCGGCAGGGTGCCGCTCTGGATCAAGGTCATCTATGGAAGCGGCGACTGGGGCATGGCCACGTTTGGTACGGTGCGGCAGATCTTTTACGCCATCTTCCTGACCGACGTGGTCGGGC
>JAFGLK010000614.1 GCA_016928125.1 Anaerolineae bacterium | reverse complement strand
AGGGTTTCCCGAGATGACCGGTCTTCCCGCCAGGAGGATAACATGGCGCGTATCGTACTCAAGAGCCAGGTGGTAGGCCCGCCTCCAGCGTGGGCGCTATGGCAACGCTTTCTGATCGACAAGATGAACCAAGCTGCGCCCGTGTACCAGGAGCGCTATACGCGCCAAGATGGCACCTTTGTGTGGAGGGAAGAGTGGCCTGGCATCGATGGCTCAGACGACGGTTATGAGAGCTATGGCAACTGGCCGCTTTTCTATGCGCTAGGCGGCAGCGCTGACATTCATGAGCGCAGCCGTCATCTTTGGGAGGCCGTCACGGGGCAGTTCACCGGCTATGGCCAGATCTATCGCGAATTCGACGCCCACTATGACTGGATGCACCACGGTGAGAGCTCGATCTATTTCTACTTTTTCGGGTTGGCCGATCCCACGCGGCTGCGCGATCGAGCGCGCACGCTGCGTTTCGCGGCCATGTACATGGGCGAGGATCCAGAGGCGCCGAACTATGACGCGGCCCGCCGCATGATGCGCTCCCCGATCAACGGCAGCCGTGGCCCGCGCATCGAGAACCAGTGGGACGACTGGGCCACCCATCGCGCCATTCTGGCCGATTATCCGGCGCCTTTTGAGGACATTCCGGGCGTCGAGGGCCGCATCGCGGATTGGAATGACGACGCGATCTATGCCGAGATCCTCAAGCTGCTCAACCAGCGCATGATGTCCTGCGATGTGCCTCTCAACCTGACCGGTACCAGCCTCATCACGACGGCATTCATGTACACTGGGGATGACCGATACAAACGCTGGGTGCTCGCGTACTTGGAAGCCTGGAATGAGCGCATCGCCGCTAATGGCGGGATCTGCCCGGACAATGTGGGGCCCAATGGCGTTATCGGGGAGACCATGGATGGCAAGTGGTGGGGCGGCTACTATGGCTGGCGCTGGCCGCATGGCCTCAACACCATCATTCAGCCTCTCACCATTGCAGCCATGAATGCCGTGCTGTTGACCGGCGATATGAGCTATCTCGACATTCCGCGCGGACAGCTCGATCGCCTGCTCGAGCTCGGTGAGCAGACCGAGGATGGTGTGCGTATTCCCAACCGTCGCTTGGACGACGGCTGGAGCGACTATCGCTTCATGAACCCCGAATATCCGGTGCAGCTCTGGATCATGTCGCAAGCGCAGGCCGACCGTGCGCGCCTGGATGCCTTGCCGAAACGTGTGACTCGCAGAGGGCGGCGGGCAGACACTGGCTCCGAGCGTGCGCTGACCTGGAATGATGTGCTGCCTGGTCGCGGCAAGGGCGACGATATCCATATCGCCCCCTGGTACCAGTACATGACCGGTCAGAACCCAGACTATCCGATCGCGATCATGGAGGCACAGTGGGCCGAGGTGGCGCGTCGCATGGATGCTATGGCCCATGATGACGGCAATCCTGAGGAATGGGACGTGCACCACTGGCAGCAGATCAACCCTGTCCATACGGAGGGATTGATCCAATTGACCTGCGGCGGCCCGCAGATCATCTATCATGGGGGACTGCTGCATGTTCGTCTGCGCTACTATGATGCCGAGGCACGACGCCCCGGGCTGCCGCCCGATGTGGGCGCCTTGGTCCATGCACTCGACGCCGATAGCGCGCATGTGATGCTCGTGAACACCAACCCGCTTGAGCCGAGACGGCTGATCGCGCAGGCTGGCGCTTTTGGCGAGCATCGTTTCACCCAAGTCAGGGACTTGAGCCATGCATCGCAGAGTCTATCCGTTCATGACAAGTGGCTCGAAGTGCATCTGGCTCCAGGTGGCGTAGTCGACCTCGAACTGGGCATGGAGCGCTATGTTCACTCGCCCAGCTATGAGCAGCCCAGCATGTAGAGCTCTGTGCGGGAGCTGCTCTGCTCCCGTCGCATCCTGGTTGGCCGCTTCGATCGAGGGAGCACATCATCGCGTCCTGACTCGCTGCATGGGATGCTAAGAAGGAAGGGGAGATGATCGGCTGGCTCGCTAGCTTTGGGCCTGAGGTTCAGGCTCTTTACGGCACGCTGTTTACCTGGTTCGTCACCGCCGCCGGTTCGGTGCCGGTGTTTTTCACCAAACGGGTGAATCGCGCCTTGCTGGATACCATGCTGGGCCTGGCGGCTGGGGTGATGATCGCGGCCAGTTTTTGGTCCCTTCTGGCCCCTGCCATCGAGATGTCCGATGGTTCCTGGATGCCAGCTGCGGTTGGCTTTCTCCTCGGGGGCATCGCTTTGCGTGTGGTGGATCGGCTGCTGCCCCATATGCACCCTTCGCTCAAGCAGGTGGAGGGCCTGAAGACCTCGTGGCAGCGCAGCACACTGTTGGTGCTGGCTGTGACGCTGCACAACGTGCCCGAGGGGTTGGCTGTGGGTGTAGCCTTTGGCGCGGCGGGCCTGGGTATTCCAGGCGCCACGATCACCAGTGCCGTGGCCCTGGCCTTGGGCATCGGGCTGCAGAACTTTCCCGAGGGCTTGGCCGTGGCCATGCCCCTGCGGCGAGAGGGGCTCTCCCGATGGAAGGCCTTCCTCTGGGGCCAGTTCTCGGGCATGGTCGAGCCGATGGCTGGCGTGTTGGGCGCCTGGTTCGTACATAGCGCGCGCACCTTGCTCCCCTATGCCCTGGCCTTTGCGGCGGGGGCGATGATCTTTGTGGTCGTGGAGGAGCTGATTCCCGAGTCGCAGGCCCAGGGCAATGGACACTTGGCCACAGCCGGCGCCATGCTGGGCTTTGCTATCATGATGACTCTGGATGTGGCTCTGGGATAGCGCAGACAATCCTATCTTGAGGGAGTTGGGACGTGGCCAAACTGACGGCCGAATTGCTGGATGTGCTTGGGGCTTTGCGTATCTTTCCTGTGGCTACAGCTACCCCAGATGGCAAGCCCAATCTGGTCTTTGTGGCCTTTTTGCGGGTCATCGACGATGAGACGCTCGAGATCGCCGATAATCGTTTCCACAAGACCCGGCAGAATCTGGAGGCCAACCCGACCATGAGCGTCACCTTCTGGTCGCCAGAGAAAACCGGCTGCTATCAGGTCAAGGGCCGGGCGGAACTCATCACGCAAGGGCCGATCTATGACGAGTGCGTGGCCTGGGTTCACCAGCGCAGCGACAGGCTGACCCCCAAAGCCGCCGTGCGCTTGCACGTGGAAGAGATTTACTCGGGCGCTGAGCGCATCGCCTGAATCCGAGCTTGGGCGGACGTTTGGCGCGAGATGGAATCGGTATTGAGGCTCGATGCCGAGGAGGCCCGCCTCCTCGGCATCCAGTGGCTTGTGTGCCAGACATGCTTCATATCCAGGAGGTGCAAGTCCTCTGCGGGCCTAGATGACGGGAACCGCTAGCACCGCGCAAGGGT
>JAFGLK010000613.1 GCA_016928125.1 Anaerolineae bacterium | reverse complement strand
GGTCTGCACGCCATGGTGTCGGAAAGCAAAGGCGATGAGGCAGTCTCCCCACCATATCATCTTGCGGATCAGGCATGGGTATCGCCCTCTGGGGCTTCTTGCCGGCCTGCTGCTCGCCAATGCGCTGATTCGCGCCCTGGAGGGCATCTTCTGGCGCTGGCTGATCGTGCTCCTCTGGGGCGGGCTCTTGCCCGGCGGGCTCCTTGTGTGGCTGGTTTTGGGGGAGGATGCCCAGACCCCGCTCTTGGACAAGCTGCTTTTGGCGATCGGACTCGGGTACGCGGGCATCATAACCGGCCTGCTGATCCTGCATTACCTTCCAGGCCCGCTCACGCGGACGCGTCTGCTGCTCGCCTTTGACATCTGGGCGCTCGTCCTCCTTGTGCTCGCTGAAGTGCGCGCTCGCCGCCGGGGGCTAAATGCGGCGTACAATCGAGGAGCTGCAAAGGACGGGTCTGAGGCGCCGCCGCCCGCTTTGGTCCGGGGCGCGCCTCGCTGGAGGACCTGCGCGGGCCTGGTGGTGCTGATCCTGGTGGCCGTGTGCTTTCGTTTTGTGGCGCTGGGCTATTCAGAGTTCCAGGGCGATGAAGTGGCCGTGATGCAGCGCTCCTCCAGTGTGATCTCCGGTGACCCGCGGGCGCTCTGGTACCATCGCAAGGGGCCGGCGGAGATCCTGCTGCCTACCCTCGGCTATGCCCTGACCCGCCGGGTGACCGAGGGCGCGGCGCGTCTGCCCTTTGCCATCGCCAACGTGGGCGCGGTGATCGGGCTCTATGTGCTGGGCAGCCGCCACTTTGCGAGCCGGGCCGGCTGGTGGGCCGGCCTCTTGCTGGCGCTGGATGGCTTTGGCATCGCCTTTGGGCGCATCGTGCAGTACCAGAGCCTGGTGCTCTTTTTCGGGGTGCTCGGGTTGGTCTGCGCAGTGCGCTACGCCCAAGGGCTTGAGCGCCCGTTTCTCTGGTTCGCCGCCGTGTTGCTTGCCATGGGCATGCTGGCGCACACCGACGGCGTCTATGCGGCCCTCCCGTCGGCCTTGGCGATCCTCCTGGGTCTGCGTCGACGCTGCGTCTCGTGGCGTCGGGCCGTGCGCCTGCTCGTCGGACCCGCCATGCTGTCACTGGCTCTGCCGGGGCTCTACTATGTGCCCTTTGCCCTGCAGCCCAGAGCAGGCGGCACCGTCTCCTACTGGCTCTCGCGGCTGGGCCACCCGCCCTTTAACAATCTGCCAGCGCTCTTTGACCTGACCACAGCCTACAGCGCGGTCTACTATGTGATCGCGCTGGTGGCCTGGCTGCTGATCTTCTGTCTCGATCATGTGAGCCAGCTTCACGCCAGCCGCTGGCCGCTGCCGCTGGCATTCGCAGGCCTGTTGCTCGTGTCTTGGCTGGCGCCGGGCTTGTGGCGCTGGGGCGGGCGAGACGCGGTGGGGCTGCTCTATGCCTCGCTTCTGGCGGTTCTGCTTTGCTTCGGTCGCCGCCAGCCGGTCTGGAGAGCAGCCATGCTCTGGTTCGGGCTCCCGTTTCTGCTCTACACCTTTGTCTTTCTCGATCCGCGCACCCATATCTACACGGCCGTGCCTGGAGCTGCGCTGCTGGTGGGCATCGAGATAGAGCGCGCGATGCGCTGGGCGGGAAAGCGCGCCTGGCTCGTGGGGGCCTCCTGGGCCTTGATCTTGGCCACCATGGCGGCTTATGCCTATGTCGCGTTTGTCCGTCCTGCGCCGGAATATCAGCGCAGCTATCCTGAGCATCGGCTGCGCTTCTTCTGGACTCCCTTTGGCGACGAGTTTCCTACCAGCGGCGTGTTCGGGTTTCCGCATCGCTCGGGCTGGAAGGCTGTCGCCCTGCTTTTCGCCGACGGCGACCTGGAGGGCAGCTATGCCTCGAACGAGGAGCAACACATCACGGCCTGGTACACGCGCAATCAGCCCAACTGCCCTGAACTGCCCCACTACTACATCCTGGCCGACACGGTGCAGGATCCGCTCTGGATCCCGACGGAGCAGATCGCGTCAGAGTACGAGCTGGTCGGCCGGGTGTGGGTGGGCTCGGAGCCCAAGATCGAGATTCATCAACTCAAGCCTCTGGCGCAGCCCTATGCAGATTATCAGCTAGCCGATGCGGCCACCCGCTTCGACCTCGCTTTGACCGACCCAGATTGGCGCCGCGCTCCACTTTTCTACGATCCCCTCGCGCGGGTCGAGCATCCTGCGCAGCGCCGTCTCGGCGAATCGATCGAGCTTGTCGGGCATCGCGCGCTGCCTCTGCGGGTTGCCCCCGGCCAGCCGATCAAGCTCACCCTCTATTGGCGCGCCACGAGGCCCGTGACCGAGGCCTACACGGTCTTTACCCACATCGAGGATGCCCAGACGGTCTGGGGACAGCAGGACAACCCCCCTGGGTGCCGTCTCTGGCCGACAACCGGGTGGCAAGTCGGGCGGGTGTACGCTGATCCTTATACCATCAGACCCCAAGAGGGGACGCCGCCGGGCGAGTATCGACTGGTGGTTGGGCTCTATCGGTTCGAGACCGGCGAACGCCTGCTGGTCACAGACGCTCAGGGCGCGCCCTTGGGGTCCGCGCTGGAACTGGGCACGGTTCGGGTCATCTCCCCCTGAGACGTCGGTCGGGCTGCGCCGCTTGACCGATCCCCTCCGTCCGCTATAATCCGCGCCGTACCTTCAAGGAGCCCAGCACATGCACAACCGGGGAGACGATCCAAAGCCCATGGTTCAAGCGGGGAGGGTGAGTTCGGTGGCGCCGGATGATGCAAGAACCCGTTACACACCATGGAGGGCGATACGCTGTGACCCCTGATTGGCGCGCCCCGACCAGCTATGATGAAACGCCTTATCCAAGCCTATCCTACGCCCAGAGCCATCCCGACCGCCTCGCCACCATCGCCACCATTTTGGGGCTGCAGCCGCCGGCGCTTGCGCGCTGTCGCGTGCTCGAATTGGGCTGCGCGGGCGGCGGCAATCTGATCCCCATGGCCTATGGTTTGCCCGAGGCCCGCTTCGTGGGGCTCGATAACTCGCCGCGCCAGATCGCCGAGGGCCAAGCGATGATCGCTGCGCTCGACCTCAGCAACGTGTCGCTGGAGTGCCAGGACATCCTGAAGGTGGGGCCGGAGCTGGGCTGCTTTGACTATATCATCGCCCATGGCGTGTTTTCGTGGGTGCCGCGACAGGTCCAAGACAAGCTTCTGGATCTCTGCGGCGAGCATCTGGCGCCCGATGGCGTGGCCTATGTGAGCTACAATACCTATCCGGGCTGGCACTTTGTGGGGGCCATGCGCGAGATGATGCTCTACCACACCCGCCATGCCCAAGAGCCGCTAGAGCGCGTGCGCCAGGCTCGCGAACTGCTCGAGCTGCTCGCCCGAGCGATTCCCCCTGACAGCGGCGCCTATGGAACATTCCTCAACACCTATGCCCGATTTCTGAGCGGCGAGCCCAAGGGACAAGAGGCGCGGGACGATGCCTTTCTGCTGCACGATGAGCTCGAGGAGTACAACGAGCCGATCTACTTTCACCAATTCATGGAGCGCGCGTCCCGGCGTGGCCTGCGCTACCTGGGCGAGGCCGAGTTCAGCGCCATGACGGGCGATCATTTCGATGCCCAGACCCTCCAGAAGCTCGACCAGCTGACCTCTGGCGTGGTGGAGCTCGAGCAATATATGGACTTTCTGCGCAACCGCACCTTCCGCCAGACGCTGCTCTGCCATCAGGACCTCGAGCCGAGCCGCACGTTGCGCCCGCAGCTTCTCTCTCGGCTCCATGTGGCCTCCCACGCCCGCCCCGCCGAGCCTGTGCTCGACATCCACGCCGACGAGGTGGTGCGTTTTGAGGGCAGCGATGGGGCCATCTTTTCCACCGATCATCCGCCGACCAAAGCGGCCATGCTCTACCTGGAGATGGTTTGGCCCCGTGCCGTGCCCGTGGATGACCTGGTCGCTCTGGCGCTTGGTCAGACTCGTCGCCCTATCGGCGGGGAAGCTGAGACCGAAGCCAACCCGCAGGATGAGCTCGCCTTGCAGACCAACCTGCTCAAGGCCTTCAGCTACAGCTCGAGCCTGGTCAAGCTGCACGTTCACGCCCCCTGCTTGGCGATCGCGGCGGGAGAGCGCCCCGTGGCCAGCGCCGTGGCGCGCTATGGGGCGCGCACCGGGGCGCTGGTCACCAATCTGCGCCACGAGCGGGTCCAGCTCGAGCCGTTGGATCGTCTGATCATCCAGCGCCTGGATGGCGAGCATAATCGCCAGGCTCTGCTGGCCGAGCTGCTGGCCGGCCCGGTGGCGCAGGGCGCCATCACCTTGGCGCGAGGGGGGCAGCCGGGCGAGGATCCCGTCGAGCTGCGTGAGATCGCGGCCGAGGAGATCGACAACCGCCTGACGTGGCTGGCCCACGCCGCGCTGTTGGAGGAGTGAGAATCCGCCCATGCCCGCGATGACGCCTCGCCAACGCCTGGAGACCCTCTTTGCCCGAGAGGCGCCGGACCGAACCCCCATCTTGGGCGGTTGGATCGCCTGCCCCGAGCATATCTGCGCCCTGGCCGGCGTCAGCCTGGCCCAGTATTGGGCCGATCCCGAGGGCGTATCCATCCGCGCCTACCAGGTGCTCGGAGACGATGGCCTGATCTCCATCTTTGTGCCCAAGCATCCGCACGACTTTCGCTGCGTCGACGCCGATACCTATTTGCACGCTCGCCCGGATCTGACGCTTGAGCAGGCGCTGGCTGAGATCGAGGCGATGCCCGGCGCCGCCGAGATCGAGGCCGATTTCGACGCGGAGGCCGAGTATGCTGCCTTCCGAGCCGAGCTGCTGCGCATCCAGGCGCGCTGCGGCGAGATGGTCTACATGCCCGCCCAGTGGCGCGCTGGGGCGCGCATCAGCTGGTATGGCGACTATGGTTATGAGAACTTTTTCCTCATCATGGGGGGCTACCCTGAGCACGCCCGCAAGCTGATGGAGGTGGGCGGCGCCCAAGGCTACTGCGTGGGGCGCCTGGTGGCGCGCGCCGTGGAGGAGGGCCTCTATCCCCACGCCATCCTGCTGGGCGAGGATATCTGCACTCAGCGTGGGCCCATGGTGTCGCCGGCCTTTATCGCGCGGCACTATGCGCCCCAGCTGGCACACGGTCTGGAGCCGCTTCTGCGGGTCGGCTGCCATCCGATCTGGCACTCGGACGGCGATGTGCGCCCCATCGTGGATCTGCTCCTTGATTGCGGCATTCAGGGCTTTCAAGGCTTTCAGCCCGAATGCGGCCTGACGCTCGAGTATCTGGTCCAGAAGCGCACCCGCGAGGGCTGCGCCTTGATCCTGTTCGGTCCCCTGGCGGTGACCACCGAGCTCCCCGTGCTCACGCCAGCCGAGATCCGGCAGCGCGTGCGCCGCGCCATCGACTACTGCCACGGCCGGGCTCACCTGGCCCTGTTTACCTCCAACACCATCAATCCGGACGTGCCCCTGGAGAATATCCTGGCCATGCACGAGGAGGTTCTGAGGGGCTGAGCGTTCCCTTATGATCCTGGCGGTCATCACCACCGCCTCTGCACATGCTTGGAGTTCGGCGATCAAGGAGGATGTCCATGACCCAAGACCAACCATCGGATCGTCTCGTCTGGGGCCTGACCTTGACGCTGCTGGTGGCCGAGCTCGCCTTGAGCATCTGGCGCTATGACCCGGCTGGGGATCCCGTCGTGCGCGCCATCGGTTGGGTGGTGTGGGGCCTCGGGGCGGTGCTAGGCTGGCTTCCGATCTTCACCCTACGGAGATCGGGCGCCGTCGCCCGAGGGGCGAGTTATGTGCATACCACCCGCCTGGTGACGACTGGCATCTATGCCGTGGTGCGCCATCCTCAGTATCTGTCGTTCGGCCTGATCGCCGTGGCCCTGATCCTGATCGTGCAGGACTGGGTCGTGGCGGGGGTGGGTGCCCTGGGCGCTGTCGGCACCTACCTGATCGCCTGCGGCGCCGACCGGGCCTGCCTGGCCAAGTTCGGCGAGCCCTATCGGCGCTATGTGCAGCGGGTGCCGCGCGTTAATCTGATCCTCGGGTTGCTGCGCCTGGCCAGACGCAAGGGCGGTTCGGCCAGGTCCTAGCCCGCAAGCCGCCGCATCGCTCTCCCCTCCGCTTTCCCCCGCAGTCGACTGGACGCCGGCGCCGCGTTCGCGTACCATAGCGCTAGCGATCCGTGACCTTCATCAGGGGAGGCGAGTATGTTGCATCCACTCAAACTCGGCCTGGCGGGGTGCGGCAGCGTCTCACAGCGGGGGCTGCTGCCCAACCTGACCCAGGAAGACACGCGCCAGATGGCGTTGTTGCATGCGGTGATGGATCCCGTGCCAGGGCGGGCCGAGGCCACCGCCGCCAAGTTCGGCGCGCCGCTCTGGTTCGAGGACTATGACGCGCTGCTGGCCTCGGACATCGACGCGGTGGTGATCGCCTCACCTATCGGCGTGCACTATGAGCAGGCCATCAAGGCGGTGGCGGCGGGTAAGCACCTGCATCTGAACAAGACCATGACCACGACCAAAGCCGAGGCGGACGAGGTGATTGAGGCGGCGGCCAGAGCTGGTTTGGTGATCGTGGCCTCGCCGGGCAACTGCCGCACGGCGCCCTTTAGGCGGATGCGCGAGATCATCGCGGCCGGCGAGATCGGGCGGGTCTACTGGGCCGAGACGGGCACCGCTGGCGCGGGCCACGAGTTCGAGTCGTTCCGCGCTGGCGACGATGTGCTCTCGAACGTCAACCCGGCCTGGTACTATCAGCGACCGGGCGGCGGTCCGATGTACGACATGTGCGTGTATGCCCTGCACAACATCACGGCCGTGCTAGGCCCGGCGCAGCGGGTGACCGGCTTCTCCGGCATCGGCCTGCCCGAGCGGGAATTCAAGGGCGAGCGCATCCAGGTCGAGATGGATGACAACACCCACCTGGTGCTCGACTTTGGCGACGACGTGTACTGCCTGGTGTTCGGCACCAACAGCTTCAGTGGGCCAGCGCGCGCCTTTGCCTCGGCCTACTTCTCGGGAAGCGCCGGCGCCATGCTTATGGACCGTCAAGGCCTGCAGGTCTGGACGCGCAGCGCCCCCGAGGGCCGAAGTGAGGAACTCGGCCGCGACATGCCCTTTGTCACCGGGCCGCATCTGGAGCTGCCCGAGCGCCACGTCTATGCCGACATCATGCACATGGTGGATTGCGTGCGCAACGACAAGCCGCCGGTGGTCACGGCTGAGCACGCCCGCCACGTGATCGAGATCATCGAGCTGGGCTACCAGGCCGCCACGAGCGGCCAAACCCAGACGTTGACCACCAGCTTTGAGATGCACTTTTGGGATTAGCCAGCCTGTAGCCGGGATCGTTGATCCCGGCCGTGTGCTGAGCGGGATCGCCGATCCCGCCTACAGAAAAGAAACAGAAGGGAGAGGCAAGATGAAGATCTCTATTCGTGCGCATCTGCAGCCGGTCCGCGGCAGCGACGTCCACCCGCTGAAATGGGCCTTTGAGCGCGGCAAGGAGCTGGGCTACGACGGCATGGAGCTGTGCATGCGGGCCGACCGCAACGGGTTCGTCACCAACCTGCGCCCCGAGTGGCGCGCGGGCATCGCCGAGCTGAGCCGCGAGTACGGCATGCCG
>JAFGLK010000612.1 GCA_016928125.1 Anaerolineae bacterium | reverse complement strand
GGCTATGGCCAATCGCGAAACTACCGCGCGCGCCGTGCAGAAAGAGGGGTGGAGGAGATGGCTATCCTACAAGAGCGTCATCAGGCGAACACGTTCTTTTTCGTCGACGAGGCGCTCGCGCCGCGCACGCTCGGCGCATTGTCGGATGAGATCGTCCGCCAGGGCCTTGAACTGCGCTGGGGAGGTTGTGCTCGGTTCGAGGAGCAGCTCGACGCGCCTTTGTTGAGGCGCGTCGCTGAGGCGGGCGGCAGGATGCTCATGTTTGGACTCGAGTCAGGCGCGCAGGCTGTCCTCGATCGTTTGCACAAGGGTACTGATCTGCGCACTATCTCGCGGGTCCTGCGGCAGTCGGCCGCCGCAGGGATCTGGAATCATGTCTTTGTATTCTTTGGATTCCCCGGCGAGACCTGGGCCGATGCGGAGGCCACCATGCGCTTTGTCATGGGGCACCTGGACGCCATCCATTCGATCGCTGGCGGGACATTCGTCCTGGAGAAATACGCCGACGTCTGCGAGAACTATCGCGACTATGGGGTAGCGCGCATTGTATCCGACCCGGAGGCCGATCTAGCCTTTCAATATGCCTATCATGTCTCAGAGGGGCAGTCGGCGGCACAAGCCGCTGAGAGCTTGCGATGTTTCACGGACCTGCTCGACGCCCAGCGTCAGCCTCAGGTGTTTTTCTACGATGTCTACAATCTGCTCTACTCTTCCCACTATTCAGATTGGGAACGGCTCTGGTCATCGATGCCAGGCGATAGGAGCCCTGTAGGGAGTATCGCGGTCCCCTGAATCGCCTGGGCGAGGTAGCCCGACATGCTCGCCCACGGCGCAGGCCGTCAGCTCTCTTCGGGATAGATCTGGCCCCAAGGCATGGGGTAAGTGCGCTCCCACCCCACGCGGCCAAAGTCAGGGCTGCTCGAGTAGCTAAAGGTGTACACGCGGCGCGAGAAAAGGGCCTCATCCATCGAGCGCATGATCTCGGCGGTCAGTTCACCGTCCATTCTGTGGAACACATCGCCGTAGTTCGGATCGCGGGCCAGGTTGTTCTGCTCGGTAGGGTCTTCCTTCAGGTTGAACAGGTGCGCTCCGCCGCCCGCGTACTTGACCAGTTTCCACTCGCCGTCGTAGAGCATCCAGCCGTTGCGCAGCGCCCCCACCACGCGATCCCTGGGTGGAGCGAGGGTGAGCCCCAACGCGGGAAGGGGCTGGGCATCCGTGTAAGATGGCACCTGGCAGCCAGCCAGGGCCAGGATGGTGGCGGTCACGTCGGTGAGGGTGACCAGGTCCTGGCAAGCCAGCGACTCCTGGATGGCCGGGTGTCGCACCAACATCGGGATGTGGCAGGCCGCCTCATAGTAGGAGGCCTTGCCGCCCAGGCCGTGATCCCCCAGATAGTCGCCGTGATCGGTGGAAAAGATGATCACTGTGTTATCCAGGATGCCCTTCTTGCGCAGCGCCTCGAGGATCACCCCCACCTCGTGGTCGATCTGCTTGATCAGGCCCGCATAGTAGGCTCTCTGCCGGAGATAGAGTTCGCGCGTGGGCGGGCTGTCGTTGCGGACGGCATACCAGGAGCGCCGCGGCGAGTCGGAGCGTGTGCGCTTGCCACGCATAATACGCGTGTCGTCGGGCACGGCAGCCAGCGGCTCCGGCATCTTCTCCGGATCGAACGTGGCGAATTCCCGGGCGGGATCGTAAGGTGAGTGTGGCCCAGGAAAGCCGACCATCATGGCGAAAGGCTGATCGCCCTCATATTCCTCGATCCAGCGCGCTGATTGGTGCCCTACGTAATAGTCGCAGGTGTATTCCCAGGGCACAGGGCTGATCAGCGCCATCTGGTTGCGGTGATAATCCGGCGAGTCCACAAACAGCGTCTTGTCATAGCCGGCGGCCTTGAGATAGTGATAGTAGTCGTCCTGAATATAGCCCCAGAGCTTGTCCTCAGCGATGATCCTGCGCTGGAAGCCGAGGCGCTTCTCCCAGGGATAGAAATGCATCTTGCCTGTAGCGATGGTATAGTAGCCCGCCTGATTTAGGATCTCCGGCCAGGTCTGGATCCCGCAGGCGCCATAGTCGGGCCGCAGGGTCTGACCATTGTCGAGGACGCCGGTCTTGATGGCATCCATGCCCGTGATGAGCGAGATCCGTGCGGGCACGCAGACGGGATGGGGCGAGTAGGCGTTGCCATAGATCACGCCCTGCTCTGCGAGGCTGTCGATGTGCGGCGTCTCGATGAAACCGGCGTCATAGCAACTGAGAAAGTCGACCCGCAGCTGATCGGGCATGATGAAGATGATGTTGGGTTTGTCGGGCATGACGGCTTCTCCTCTTGGGGGATTGGGAGGGCTATCGAGCAGGCCTCTTGGGACGCAGAGCCATATTCCTTCTACCCGCCAGCCTCTCAGCTGTCAAGACAGGTTTCTGCGGAGATTGATGCGCTCGCTCAGGGCTAGGCCATGCTCAGGACGTGCTTAGGACACAGCCCCCGCCCACGGGTTGGGAATCGAGACACGCGATTGACCCACGGATGCATGGTCACCTATACTTACAGTGGTCTTGGCGTCAGCTTCTCGACCAACCCTAG
>JAFGLK010000611.1 GCA_016928125.1 Anaerolineae bacterium | reverse complement strand
TCCTGGGCCACCACCGCCGGATCAGCCTCGGGCGCGTACTTGAAACCCGGTCCGTGGGCCCCGAGCACGTCGAAATGGCCCCTGCTGCCCCCTGGCATGAGCTCGTACATGGTGGCCAGATACCACTCATCCGGGCGGGCCTCCTCGTTCCAGGTGCCCGTGGGCGACAGCCCGGCGCTGACCACGATGGCGTTCGGATCGGCCGCCTTGATGGCCCCGTAGCAAGTCTTGAGCATCTGCACATAGCCCGTGGGATCCGGCACTTGGCCGCCCCACTCGCGGGCCAGGTTGGGCTCATTCCAGACCTCATAGGCGTGGATTTTGCCGCGATAGCGGCCAGCCAGCGCGCTGAAAAAGTCGGCCAGATGCTGCATATTGTCGGGCGGCCCGTTGACCGGGAATCCACCACCGGCCCACTGAGGCTGATGGTCGATGCGCACGAGCACCTTCATGCCCTCCGCACTGGTCATCTCGATGATCTTGTCGGTGCGCGACCAGTCATAGACGCCTTTGCCCCCACCTTCGATGTCACGCCAACCAAAGTTCACCTTCACCCAGCCAAAGCCGGCCGCCTTGATCATCTGCAAGTCGCGACTGGCCACCTCGGGACGCCACCACATGAACGCCTGCATGCCATACTCTGGCGACGCCATGCGCGCGCTCTGGGCTGGCGGCGGCGTCGCGGTGGGAGGCTCTGCCGTCGGCGTGGGCGGTTCGGCGGTTGAGGTAGCGCTAGGCGCCTCAGTCGGAGCGCCCTCGCCCTGATCCGAGGGCGTCGCCGAAGGGTTGGCCTCGGCTTGCACAGGCTTGGGCGTCGCCGTCGGCGCCAGGGTTGGCGCTTCCGTGGGCGTCGGCGTAGGGACCTCTGTCGGCGGCAGAGGCGTGAAGGTCGGCTTGGGCGTCCGGGTGACCGCGGGCAACGCCTCGGTGGGCTCGACCACCTGGCCCGTCTTGGTAGGGCTACACGCGATGACCAGCGTCGCCAGCGCGGCCAAAAGGGCGCCGCGCATGATCCACCGCCAGAGGCTGCTTTGCATGGTTCCACTCCTCGCCAAGGGTCGATGACTGCAGATAAGACGGCGCTCAGGGCGCCGATGTTCCGCGGATAAGGGCGACAACAGGCGCTTCAGCTTTGGGCTGTGGCAAGAGCAAGGGCACGGCGTGCCGTGCCCTCAGATGCTTGACCGTCATAAATCGCTATCAGTGATGTTGGACCAGGACTGGGGTCTTCTCGGCCAGCCCGCGCGCTGCCCGCCGGGCCGTGAGCCCTATTTCGGCATGTCGCGCAGAGCGCCGAATGCCTGCCGAGGCCCCCAATCGTGACGGACGATGCCAAACGCGGCCTTTTCGTCCTCTCGGCCTGCCACCGGGGCAAAGTTGAGATTCCAGAGGAACATCGGCCCGACCCAACCCCAAGCTCGCCCCATCTGGTAGGCGCGGACGATGAATTGAGCCTGCTCGGCCTCGGTATTATCAGCCGCATAGCCATAGCCTGCAGCCGGCCCAACACCCAGCCCCTCGACGCTGGCCCAGCCGAATTCGGTCGGCCAGACTCGTTTGCCTCCATCCCCGTACTTGACCATGATGTTGCGATAGCTCTCCATGGTGCCGCGGTAGAAAAAGCTGGGATGGCCTTTGAAGGAGGGCGCTGAGGCGTCGCTCCAGTTGCGCCAATCGGCGTCCGGCGGGTTGTTGTAGCCGCTGGGATGGGCGCCCACCGCGTCGCAGTAACGCGCCAAACCAGCCTGATACATCTGCTCCAGATAGACACGGTCATCGATGGCCGTGTCGCCGTCGTTGACGCCGGTGGGCGTCAGGGCACCACTCACCACCACCGCGCCCGGGTCTACCGACTTGACCGCGTTATAGGCCACCTTGAGCAGCTCCACGTAGCGGGCCGCATTCAGTTTGTTTCCGCGCCCGCCCCACTCATAGTAGAGGTTCTGTTCGTTCCAGATCTCGTAGGCTTTGACCCGGCCCTTGTAGCGCGCCGCCATCTCGCGCATGAACGCGCCATAGGTGTTCGGATCGGCCGGCGGGCCCTCATCCGTGTCTCCGGGCGGCCTGGCCCACTTGGGCGCTTTGACCACGCTGAAAAGCACGTTCACGCCCCTGGCATTGGCGGCATCCACGATGCGATCTAGAGCGCCCCAATCGTACTGGCCCGGGCCCGGGTTGTAGCGGAACCACTCCACCTGCTGCTTGACCCAGTTGAACCCGATGCCTTGCACGTGATCAAAGATCCGACCTAGATTGCCGTCCGTGACCATATCGGCCTGAATGCCGTAGCCAAAGTACCCGCCTACCCTTGGGGCCGCGGCCACCTGGGCCTGGGGTTGGGGCTTGGGCGTAGCGGTCGGCTCGGGCGTGTTGGTCGGCGTGGCGGTCGGCTCGGGCGTGTTGGTCGGCGTAGGCGTGGGTGTGAAGGTGGGCGTGGGCACCTGGAAGCTCACCGCCCCAGCCGGGCCGAGATTGGTTTCCCCGCCGTCGTCAGACACTGAGGCCTGGATGATATAGTCACCAGGATTGTTGGGGGCGGTCCATACCCAATCCGGATTCACCAGCGGCATGACCTGCTGCTCCAGAGACCGCCCTTGGGCGTCGGCCACAGTCCAAACGAAGGCGAAATGCGGCTGCGCGGGCGCCTGATTCTGCTGAAAGCTGGAAACCACCTGAGCGATCTCTTGATCGTTCCCCTCTGCCAGCGCGTTCTCGATGTTTGCCCCGCCCAGGCCATAGCGGTTCACATACTGCAGCTTGCGCGCCACGCTGGTGGCGTTCTCCAACCAGATCGTCTGGCGGATCTCGCCCTGGCCATACTCGAACCAGTAGACCTGGGCGTCGGGATCGAACTCCAGGTCTGAGCCACGCAGAGCAGCCGACGACAGATTGGCCGACTCGCCAGGCAGCAGCATGCGATCGGCGTCATCGGTGGTGACGTTCTGCGCGAACAGGCTGAGCGCATCGCGGTAGCTGAGCGCACCGGTTCCATCAGCAGGCTGCACGTGGGCATCGCTCGAGATCTCCAGCTCGATCTTGGAGCGCTGCACCTCGCCAGTCGCCCAGGCCAAGAGCGCATCCATCTCGCCGCCCTCAGCATAGGCCGCCGGATCCGGGAGCGCGGGAATGCGTAGCTTGTCCACCACCTGTCCCAGCGCGCGCCAATCGTAAGCGCCGGTATCCCAGCTCTCCCCGTCGGCCTCGGGAATATCGACCTTCACGGCCAGGGTCTTGCCGGCTGAGTTCAAGGCGCCAGCCAGTTCAGACACGAAAGCCGTGCACTCGGCCCTGAGCTCGGGATCGACCGCGCGATAGTCGAGTGCGACGCCGCCAAAAGGACCCGCTGACACGGCGGCCATCAGCTCGGCGATGTGCGTCTGACGCTGGACCGGATCGATCACCAAGTTATCGACCAGGTCATTGCGCACCACCCCATCGAGCACGTTGGTCACATTCAGCAAGATCTCTGGCGCGCCACTTGCGGCTGCCGCGCCGCCCAGGCCCATCTGCTCCACCGCAGAGATCTCCAGCGCCAAACGTCCGTCACTGGCAATGGTCGAGCCCGTGACCGTGACCACCGAGACGGGCATCTGCCCCGGAATCTGGGCAGCTTCGTCTTCAGTGACCGTGGTGCCCAGGCGCACCATCTGGTTCTGAGCCTGGGTGATCATGAACAAGGTGGGCACCCACTCCAGATCGGAGACCAGAGTCATGCTGTCGGCCGTCAACTGCGCCGGCAGCCAGCGCCATGACTCGCCATCCCATCCGTACAGATCTGCCATGCGCACCGTAGCCAGGGCATAGGGAACCGGTATGGTGAGCCGCCCATTCTCGGGAACGACCCCGCGAACGTCCAGCCGATAAACAGGGCCATAGACCAGGAAATCCTCGGGTAGGCTCTGCAGCGCAAGGTACTCGGGGCTGTCGGGTTTGAATGTGCGGGAAGCCTCGCTGCCCAGGGCCGCTGAAAGCATCTGAGGACTCCCTATCGGCAGGCGACCGGGCGTCGCATTCTCAAACGCCTCCAGCTTGATCCGCGAGCGCTTGGCGACGGCGCCGGCCGGGACTTTGATCCGGGCGCCATCGGCGCTGGCAATGAGCCCGCCCTCCTCAGGCGTGATCAGCGGATAGTCCATGTGGAACAGGCGGATCCCGATCGCAGCCGGGGGCAGCCAGAGGGAGTAGATCAAGAGAGCGGGAACGAGCACCAAGTCGACTAGACGTTCTGCCCATTTGCTCTTGAAAAGCTCGACGAGAGAGCTCGGTTTCCTGTCATCCATGGGTCACTCGATCTCCTTTGGAGCGCAAGTAGGCAACAGTACGGGAGGAAAGCACGTCCCTCTGGTCCCAAGAGACGTTTGCATCAAGGGACTCGCACCGGTGTTGAGCAAATCATGCTCCCCAGAGCTCCCAGGCACTTTCGGTTGATTCGGTGAGGAGTGTACGTGCTGATGGACCTGCATAGTCGCGGCGATTCTAGCACAGGCCCTCTGGTTTGACAAGTTCGAATCCCTTGCGTCCACAGAGAGGTCATCACCTGAAGAGCAGGGGCATGTGGATCACTGCGGGGCTCACCCGAAGTGAGACGCTCAAGGCCGTCGTGATCCCCCCCTCATCGATCAGCCTGGCCTCATTCACGATAGGCTGGGGCGGGATCTCCTCCGCCACCAGGGATGCATAGCGCACAATCACCAGCGCGCGCGGCTGAATCTCACCACCCCACAGCAGCGTGCGCCCCTGAAACTCCGCCTGGCCGGCGCTGGCGTACACGGTCTCGGGCAGCGGGATGATCGTCTCAGGCGGCGTGTTGGAGAGTTCGGCGCGGATCGGCGCATCACCGCTATTCTCCAGACGCAGGGTGAATGTGACCCGCCCACCCGGGGTTGTCCAGGATGGCAAGGCGCTCATCTGAGAACTGGAAAGATCGCCCCTCAACACGCGAATGGGCGCCCTCAAAATCACCGCGCCGCCAAGGCCGTCAGACAGGCTGGCTTCATTGGTGATCACGGTGCCGTTGTGAACCTCGGGTCGTATGCGTGCCCCGAAGGTGATCTGGTGGGGGGCGCCCGGCGCCAGAACGCCCTCCCATCGCAGGGCGCGCTGCCCCTCATCATATGCCCCGCCGGACAGCGTCTCGGGTAGCAGAGTCAGCTCAAGCGGCAGAACGTCGGTCAGCGCCACCTGCGGGGCTATCGCAAGCCCCGAGTTGATGAGCGAGATGGTGTAGAGCGCCTCGTCTCCCGCCGTGTACTCTAGCCCATCCGTCGTCTTGGCGCTCTGCTCCAGATTCACCTCATTGACCTTCAATGTCGCCTGCAGCACGGCCATCAGGGCGCCGCGCTCATACAGCGCCGCCCCGTTCACAACGGCGGTGTTCAGGGGCAAATCCTCCAGCAGCCGCGCTTGGTAGGCGATCTCGCGCACCGAGCCATCGGGCGGAAGTTGGCCCTGCCACTCGACCTGCCGCGCGGCGGCATTGTAGCTAGCCCCCTGGCCCGAGAGGCTGCCGGGCACGAACGCCAGCTCCGCAGGCAGGGGATCGACGAGAGTGACCTCCGTCGCACCGACGTCGCCCGTGTTCCGGATGCGCAGCATGTAGGTCACCGTCTCGCCGCCCAGGGCACTGTCGGGTGCCACCAGTTTCTCAGAGCGATCCAGGGCAGCTGACTGGAGGGCTGTGGTCGCCGAACGGGGATAGACTCGCAGCCCATCGTCAATCTCGACCGTGTTGGTGATCACCGTCAGAGGCGGGACGATGTCGTCCACCCACGCGGCAAATCGGATGACATGCCTGGAGAGCTGAATCGTATCGCTGTGCACCATCTCGATCGCCAGGCCATCGTACAGGCTGTGCTCAAGCGGGGAGCCATCGAAAAGGTATTGGATACCCTCGGTGCCATCGCCATTCTCGATGCCCACCGTAGCGCTGCTGCCTGCGCCACGCGCTCCATTCACGTCCAGATACTGGTATACGATGCGATGGGTGCCCTCATGCAGCAATACCTGGAACGTCTGTTCTTCCGTGCTCCCATAGAACCGGACCTGATGCCATTCAACGACCGCGATCCGCCGCGGGGCGGCCCCCACGACGGCGAAATACAGGCGCCCGGAGCCTACACCGGGCTGAAGATCATCCCAGAACGGTGCGGCAAAGGCGTTGGGCTGCTCGCCATTCGGGATCGCCTTGTTGCTGAATGCGTCGCTACAGGCACCAAAGAGCACCATGCCGTTGCTGTTCACGTAGATGTCCGAGTACGCCTGGCCATAGAAGCTCAGCTCAAAACCCAGCTCCAGAGGGCCCACACAGTCATCATCGCCAACGCTCAGCAGTTGGCCTGCGGTGGCATCGATCCAGGCGAACTCGGGGTCCGCGAGACGCGCGGGAGGGATCATTCCACTCCATTCGATGCGTTCCCGATCAGCACTGTAGCTTGCGCCCTCCACGCTGCCCGGCACATAGCGCGTGTGCTGTGGTATCGGATCCACAACTGTCGCGGTGCCGATGGTAAATGGCGTGCCATTGGTCACCTGAATCTCGTACGTGAGCAGATCGCCTGCTGCGGCCCGGGCCTTGTCGACCCCTTTGACGGAGCTGGCCAACGAAGGCTCCAGAACCTGGAGATGGGCCTCGACCACCTCAGGCGAACAACCTCCGGCCTCCAGGGAGACCGTGCTGGTGATCCTCGACCCGATCGGAGCCGCGGAACTGACCTGGGCCTCAAAATCGAACGGGAGGGCAGCCATGGCCGGGATCAGCCCCTGCCATGAGAGCGAGGCGCTCTCCGCATTGTAGACCACCCCGTCTGTGGCCGATCCGCCCACATATGTAAGCATGTTGGGCAATCGATGCTGCCATCGAGCCTGAATGTCGGCCGCAGAGGGGTTGCGCGCCACGACTTGATAGCGCACAACGCCGCCGGGCTGCGCAAAGGTCGGCACCACGGAGAGCGATGTGCCGCCAAGGGGCACCACGATGCTCAGACTCTCAGCCGCCACGCTCGGATCGGCGCCCGCGCCGCCGAGCACGAATAGCCGGCCCTCGATCATCGCCCCGGCCGCGCCCGCGCGGTTCGGCTTGCTCAAGGATGGCATGGAGAGCCAGGTGTTGGTGAGCGGATCGTAGCGCTCGGCTGATGCGAGACCTTGCCAGGCATCTCCGCCACCGGCCACATACAGATAACGACCATCTGTGGCCATCACCAAGCTATGGCGCCCCACAGCCATGGAGCGGAGCCCCTGCCAGGCATCCGCAGCGGGATCGTAGCGCCACAAGCTGGTCAGATCGGGCCAGCCCCCTGCGATGTAGATCGCATCCCCAAGAGTCACGGCCCCCGCGAATTCGAGGCGGCCGCCGGGCGTGGGGCTTCCCACGCTCCAGGCGTCGGAATCTGGATCATAGACATAGGTGGCGTATGACTCCCCGAATGAAGCCATGCCGCCAAACGCATAGATGCGGCCACCAAATGGCGCCGCGCACGGGCCGCTGAGCGCCACCGGCAGAGGGGCCACCTCGGTCCAGATATCCTTCGCCGGATCATAGACCTCGACGGCCGAAAGATAGGGCGTGTCCCGACCCCCATCAAAGCCGCCGATGGCGTAGATGCGTCCGTTCAGGGTCACTACGGCGCTGTTGGCCGCCGCAGTGGGTTTGGAAGCGGCCTGCGACCATACGCCCGTGGTCAGATCGTATCGTGACACCGCATCCAGACTGGCGTCACGATCATCAAAGCCGCCGATCACATAGAGCGCGCACCCTAGGCCGGCCACCCCGTGCCGATAGCGCCCAGCGGGCAGATCCGGCGCAGCGCGCCAACCTGGGAAAGCCACCGTCCGCGCCGTACGGCGCTCCTCAAGATAGGGACCGCCCTGCGATGTCGCTATGATCGTGGTGAGCGCATCCCGGTTGGTGGCAGCAGCAGAGGGGACCTGCACCAGAAGCCGCAGGTCGGCACCCTCACACGGGTCTAGAATCTCTGTCTGGGTCACCGGTTGCATGGTGGCCGCATCGACGATCTGCGCGGGCCAGTCAGAAGACTCAACAGCCACAGCAAAGCGCGCGGCCGCCAGCCCGCGATTGGCAATCTGCAGATCAAAGCGCGCCCGACCCTCCAGTTCGGTGCCCTGTGCTGGCGGAGAGAGGGCCAGAGCGAATCCCTCTGAGCCAGGGCTCGACGCCAGCCACATCAAAGCGGCATCCAGTGTCGCGCCGCGTGAGCCGCGCGGTCCCACGCCCTCCAACCCAAACCCCAGGTAGACGACGCGATAGCCACAGGCATCGATGCCGAGACCGGCCACCTGTCCAGAGGGAGCTGCCACAATCTCGTGCGCCAACGGCCCGGTGGGGGCGAGCACGTCAGGAGAGATCTGGTTGCCGGCGCTATCGCCCGTGTTGAGCTCGAGTTGCAATCCTTCCATGAGCGACCCAGCGCTGCCCTGGAGGACGTCGAATTCACCCGTGTCGGCGACGAGCGACGCATACAGATAGCGCGCGTAGGCCTCGCCGCCATAGCCCAACTTGTCATCCCAGTAACCAATGTCCTGACCGCTCAAGAACACCCGCCCGCCCCCGTCAAGGTAGGCGCTCAGAGCTGGCCAGGCGCCGATATAGCCAGGGGATCGCCGAGGCTGCACCCAGATCACGACATCGTAGGGCGCCAGATCGGCCTCGTCCGGCACATCGGTGCCAGTGTCAACGATGCGCCAGAGATCATACACGTAGAGCAGATCGTCGAGAGCCTCAGCATAGTAGGGCAGCGCGATGACATCCTCTCCAGCGTCCGCATCTACAACCAAAAGGCGTGGCGCCTCAGGCAGAACCACATCAAGCACGGTGATGGCATCTGCGAGGATCTCCACGTCGGGCTCACGTCGCGCACGATGTCCGGTTGCCTCTGGGACCACGCGTAGCGCATAGTGGCCGATAGGCAAGGTCAGCGAATAGAAGCCATCCAGAGCGACGGATGTGGTCAGCACCGTGCCCTCGATCACGATCGTGCCGGGCACCGGTTGCCCATCGGCATCGCTGGTCACACGCCCAGTCAACGTGCCATGCGGCTGACGCCGTAGCCGGAAGTCGAGCTGGGTCGTCGTCTCGGGGCGGATCTCAATGTCATAGGCCACGGCATCCATATAACCGTAGCAGGTCGCCGTCACCGTGTAGACGCCTGCGGCCACGGTCAACGAGTAGGAGCCATCCGCCGCCGTCCGCGTATTGGCCTCATGGCCGGTGTCGTGGTTTTCGAGCCGCACCAACGCCCCCTCAAGCGGCTGGCCCGTAGACTCGTCGGAGACGTGCCCCGAGAACGTGCCGCTCTGCACAATCGTGCCCACCGCCCCATAGGCGTCGATACGCCCATAGCCGTAGCCGTTGTCCTCACCCACATCGCCCAGATCGATGGCCGTGCGGGTGATTACATCTTCGAGTTGCTCGATCGTCAGCGCGTGCCCCGAGGCCTCCAAAAGCAGAGCGGCCAGGCCAGCGGCGTGTGGCGTGGCCATAGACGTCCCATTCCATCCGCCAGCATAGCCGCCGCCGGCGATGGCCGAGCGGATACTCGCGCCCGGCGCTACCACCTCAGGCTTGATCTCTCCCCAGGGTGAGGGGCCACGACTGCTGAACGACGCGATGACGTCCCGGCTATCGGTGGCGCCCACCGAAAAGGCCGAGGCAAGACTGCCGGGCGAGTTGACCGTCCCACTGTCCGGGCCTGCATTCCCAGCGGCCCAGGTCGAAAAGATGCCGGCGGCCAGCCAGGCCTGGAGGTCTGGCTGGAAGGACTGATCCGCGCCGTTGTCATCGCCCCACGAGTTGCTGACGATATCCGGCGCGCGCCCAGGGTCAGGGTTCCGTCCGTTGAGATCCGTTGGGGCCAGGCACCATTGGAATCCCGCGTGGATAGCGGCGTCTGTGGTATCACCATTGTCATCAAAGATCTTGACGGCGATCCATTTGGCGCCAGGGGCCATGCCAACATGCTCGTTGGTGACAGGATC
>JAFGLK010000116.1 GCA_016928125.1 Anaerolineae bacterium | reverse complement strand
TGGGAGTCGAACCCACCAGGGCCGCTTCAGCAGCACCCCTCAGACGGTTTTGAAGACCGCGGAGCCCACCGGAACTCATCCACCCCCACGCGCTCAGAGCATACCCCGTTTGCACATCAGCGTCAACTTGATCAAAGCGCCTGCTTGACATACCATGGCGGCGTTCATGGTTCGAGAGGATAGAGGATGGCATGAAGGTCGGCATCAACGGCGCGTTCTGGCATCTGCCGGCCACGGGCAGCGGACGCTATCTACATCATCTGGTGAAGGGACTGGCGAGGCTGGGGGAGACAGAGTTGGCGCTCTGTCTGCCACGATCGGTCGCGGCAGCCGAGGTGGGTCAGATCCAGGGCGTCTCGGTGCACCGGATCACCACCCCCGTTGACGCGCCGGACGAGAATCTGGCCAAGCTCTGGTTCGAGCAGTTGGCGTTCCCGAGCGTCTGTGGCCGCCTGAAGGTTGAGGTGGCCCATGTGCCCTATTTCGCGCCGCCGCTGCGTGCGCCGGTGCCGCTGGTGGTGACGATTCATGACTTGATCCCGTTGATCTTGCCCGCCTATCGCGGCTCCCTCGGCGTGCGAGTCTACATGCGCCTGGTCTCCACGGCCGCCCGTCGGGCTAGTCTGGTGCTGACCGATTCGCAGGCCTCTGCCAAAGATATCCAGCGGCTGTTGCGTATCCCGGCAGCGCGCCTGCGCGTGATCCATCTGGCAGCCAGCCCAGACTATCGCCCTTTGGAGCCCGCTGAGCGAGCGGAGACTCTGGCCCGGCTGGGCATCTCGGGGCCTTATCTTCTCTACTTGGGCGGCTTTGACGTGCGCAAGAACGTGATCGGCCTGCTGCGCGCCTATGCCCAGGCCGCCGCCCGCCTCGATGGCGTGCGCCTGGTGATTGCCGGGCGCCTGCCGGGGCGCGATTCGACCTTTGCGCCTGATCCGCGCATCGCTGCCGCCGAATTGGGGCTAGAGGAGCGAGTCCATTTCACCGGCCCGCTCGCAGAGCGTGATGCCCCAGCGCTCTATAGCGGGGCGCTGGCCTTTGTCTTTCCCTCCTTCTACGAGGGCTTTGGCCTGCCGGTACTGGAGGCGCTGGCCTGTGGCACGCCAGCCATCTATGGCAGCGGCAGCTCTCTCGACGAGATCGCCGGGCCTGGGGGTCTGCCTGTGCCCCCCGCTGATCATGCTGCGCTTGCCGAGGTCATGATCCAGGTGGTGCGAGATGATGCATGGCGCGAAGGGCTGGCCCAGGCGGGCCTCGCTCACGCCGCCCGCTTTTGCTGGCAGAAGACGGCGCGGCAGACCCTCGGGGCGTATCGAGATGCATTGGATTTGGCCTGAAAGCAGGCCGTGCGTGGCCCAGGAGGGCGCAGTGTGATGGCTCGCGCGAGTCCTCGCAGGGAATCCACCCAGATCAGAGGGCGGCGGATGCGCCTGGGGGGCGCCCTCGCCGGCCAGATCTGCTGGACCGTCATCCTAGGTCTCTTCTCGAGTCGCCTGATTGCAGAGACCTCCCTGGAGCCCTGGCGCTTGTGCGAGTTGTTGCCCCTCTTCGCGGGCAGCCTGCTCGCGAGCTGGTGTGCATTGCACGCCGTGGGCGCGCGTGTCCGACGCCTCTGGCCGCTGGCGTTGCTGGGGCCGTACATTCTGTGGCCTGTCGCCAACCCGAGCCTGGCCTGTGGCCTGCTCATCACCTGTCTGGTGAGCCTCTGGGTGATGAATGCCCATCCATGGGTCTGCTCGGCCCTCGTCGAGGGTGTGGTTTTCCTGCTGGCCTTGGGGCTCTATGTGTTCACGCTGTCTCCAACGCTCCTCCCGGCAGATGCCGGCGAGTTCCAGCTCGTCGCTGGGGTGCTAGGCGTCGCTCATCCCCCTGGCTATGCGTTGTATACCATGGTGGGGCGCCTCTTTTCACTCTTGCCGATTGGGGATGTGGCCTATCGGCTGAATCTTTTTGGCGCCGTCTGCGCCGCCTTGACGTTGGCGGTTCTCTCTCGTACGGTACGCCAAGCGACCGGTTCGGCGGGTGCAGCTGTCGTCTCCGCCGGCCTTCTGGGCCTGAGCAGCACCTTCTGGGCCCAGGGGACCACGGCCAACATTCGCAGCCTTACGGCCCTGTTCGCCGGCCTCTGTCTGCTGACTGCCATTCGCTGGCGCCAGAGCCAGACGCCCGGTCGGCTCGCCGCCTTGGGGCTCTGCTTCGGCCTGGGCGTGGGACATCATGCCTCTCTGGGCCTTCTGGCGCCGGCCTTTCTGCTCTACCTTCTGAGCGTACGGCCTCGCCTTCCTCTAGAGCCCAAGTGTTGGCTCCCTGGCCTAGCCGTTTTCCTGCTCTCATTCAGCGTGCTGCTCTACCTGCCGTTGCGCAGCCGTATGGGCGCGCCCTTTGATCCCGCACCTATCCGCTCATGCGGCGATTTCGCCCGCCACGTGCTGGCCAGCGGCTTTCAGGGCGATATGCTGCACTACCGCACCTGGCCGGTGCTCTGGGCGCGCTTGAGCGTTTGGGCTCAGATCATGCGCTTACAGTTCGGGCCTGTCTTGCCTTGGGTCGCTCTGGCTGCACTGGCTCCTCTGGCCATCAAACGCTGGCGCCTAGCACTTCTCTTGGGTGGCATCTGGGCCTTGAACACCCTCGCGGCGGTGACCTATCGGGCGCCCCAGACGGTCGAGTACCTGATCCCCTCCTACGTGGCCCTGGCGGCCATGCTGGGCTGTGGCCTGGGGCTATTGACGCGCTACTGGCGGCCACATCGGGCCCTATATGCGGGCCTGGTGGCCCTGATTCTGCTGAGCATCGCGCTCTATGCTGGTCCCAACTATGCGAGCTATACCGCGCTGCATGAAGATCGCTCCGCGCGCGAGTACGCCGAGGATATTCTGCGCCAGGCGCCTGAGGGGGCGGTCATCCTCTCGAGCTGGCATCGCGCTACGTCCTTCTGGTACCTGCAACAGGTGGAGGGCCTGCGGCCGGACGTTGCTGTGCGCTATGTCTACCCCGAGGGCGACACGCCCAATGCAGCGATCTGGTTGCGGCGCATCGGCGACGAACTGGCCGAGCGCCCGGTGATCGTCACCAATCGCTTCCATGCCTACGATATGACCGCCTACCGCTGGACGCCGCTCGCCGGCGCGTGGCTGGTGCATGCGGGGCCGCTGTTTGAGCCGCCATTGGAGATCACCCCTAGGGGGGCCGTCTATGAGGAGCAGATCGAGCTGCTTGGCTATGCCCTTGAGCACCAGAACGTCACACCCGGACAGGCGCTGGGGCTTCAAGTCTACTGGCGTCCGCTCGTCTCGCTGGGACGCGACTATTCCTCCTTCGTCCAGATAGTCGGCTCACAGGGCGTGATCGGCCAGGGCGATATCGTGCACTCGAGCCGCCAATACCTGCCAGGCGAGATTCGCGTGGATGCTTATCAGTTGCCCGTGTTGCTGCACGCCGCGCCCCAAGAATGCGAGCTGATCACGGGCTTTTACAGCGCCGTAGATGGCGGCTGGACACGGCTGACGGCGGGAGGCCAGGATCACGTTCGTTTGGGATCGATCCGGATATCGCCTCTGGAGAGACCGCTGGCCAGCCTGCACCCGGCCGATGTCGCCTTTTGTGGTGGTCTGCATCTGGTTGGCTGGGATGTGGATCGAAGCATCGCAGATCAGACGAGGCTCTACCTGCATTGGTGGCGACCGTCTCGTGGGCTTGCCCTCGGGCCGTGGCGCACCCAGGCCTTGGAGGGGCTCACGCTCACTCTTTCTGCTGGCGGACAGGTCGTCGCCCAGGCACCCATCGCACCGCCGCCGCCCGGTCATGGGTTGATCACGGCTCTGGATATCCCGAATGCTTTGGCCCGGGATCCAATCGCGCTGAGCATTGCTGACCAAGGCGGACAGTCTGTGTCGCGTCTGGGCCCCTGGCATCAGCTCCAGAAGGCGGGCTTGACGCTCTCGCTCCCACGCGGCGCCAGGCGTTATGTCCCCTTGGGCGGGATGATCGCCTTCACGGGCCTCGAGGGCGCCGCGCGGATCGTCATGGGCGACGTGGGGCGCTTGACGCCCACTTGGCTGGCTCTTCGGCCCCTGGTGGATGATTACTCCGTGTCGCTTGGGCTGCTCAACCGTCCAGCGGGTTGGGAGGTCAAGTCGGACGGCACACCCGCCTTGGGCGCCATTCCGACCCTCAAGTGGGTCAAGGGCTGGCGGGTGGAGGACCCGCGCCGGATCGCGCCCCCGTCGGTCGGCCCAGCCGGCGAGGCCGAGATCATCGTGGACGTTTACGATGCCTTTACGCTAGAGCCTTTGGCGGTGTTGGATGAGCGCCTGGTACGGCAAGGGCAGGGCGTCACACTTGGGGTCGGCGCCGTCCAGGTTGTGGCGGAGTGAGAATCCTGGAGCCGAGCCCAAAGCGGAGCTCTGCACAGCCATGGATTTGGTCACGGCTCTGGCTTGAGTCTAGGGCAGCGCCTCTGCAAGCGGGACTTGCGTCGTGCCCACCGACTTGAGCGTCAAGCGATCGTAGAGCACGATCTCGAGCGAGTCTGTTTCGCTCAGCACAGTCTCTGCCGGAACCTTGAGCACCACGCGATCCGTAACCAGTTCGCCCGGCCGCCAGAGGCTCGTGGGGTAGCCTCCGAGAAGCGGCGACAGATCCCTTGAGGCGATCCGCTCGCCATCGGCGCCGTTGAGGCGCAAAGAGAGCTCATAGTTGAGCGGCGCCTGCCGCAGGGAATGCCAGGTTAGCCCCACCTCCAACGCGCTCGCGCTCGCACGCTTGGCCGTCACGCCCACCAGGGCTACAACCGGCGGGGCGAATTCGGGGCCATAGTGACCCAGCGCCGTCTCATTCCCGGTGGCCTGACGATGCGCAACAATCTGGATCGGCTGCAGCGAGAGGCGATCCATCTCGCGGCTTGGCGCGCTATGCGGGGCCAAAGCTCTCCCGTCCAGTTCGACGCGGCAGGCGATGGCGTACAGACCAGTGGGTATCTCGTCAGGCAGGGGCAGGTTCAGCGATACCTCGCGGGCGTCGATGGCACAGGTATCGCTGGCCCAGATGGGATGTCGACCCGAATAGTGCGCCGTGGCGGCTACCAGCTCGAGTGTGACCTGGGCGCTCGGATCGGGATCTGCCCAACGCATATCGATCGTGAGCACCTCCCCCGGCGCGAGGGCTTCCTTTGCCAGGGCATAGTCGATCAGCTTGGTGCGATCTTCAGCCTGGTCTGCTCCAAAAAGGACGCCCCCCGGCTGGCGGTGCAGATAGGGCATGCGCATGAAATCCATCACCAGCGGCCCGCTCTCGCTGGTCTGACCCGACCGCTCCGGTGCGTAACGCAGCCACATCGCTCCCAGAGCGAGCGCCAGAGCCACCATCGCCAACTGGCGGCGGCGACGGGGCGCACCAAGAGCTGGGATGAGCACAAGCCCTGCCCAGACCATGGCGCCCAATGCCGAAGCCCAGGTGGCATAGCGTCGAATGGGGGTCGGCCCTAGATGCAAGCTGACCACGTGGCTCCCCGGGCTGAGGCGCACCCCGATGAGCCCCAGGCCGGACAGGGGCTCGATCGCCTGAGGCGCCCCATCCACCGTTGCCCGCCATCCGGGGAAAAAGGTCGTGTGAAAGGCCAGTAGCGCCGGGTCGGACACGTCCACCTGCCACAGCTCGGAGATCGGGCCGCGCTCGCGCAACTCGGCGTGCAACAACGCGCCCTCCAGGGCCAGGGGCGCTGGCTTGATGCCGCCGTTAAGTTGCACACCGGAGGCCAGCGGCCGTGGTACCATCTCGCGCGGCAAGTACTCGTAGCGCACCGTGCTGCCTATATTGCCAGAGTAGGTCTCATAGAGCATCAGCCTCTGCGCCGTCACGTCGCCGTCACGAATCGGCAGACGATCGGGCGCAATGCGAAGCATGCCCGCCAGAGTGACAGCCAGCACGCAGGCCATCGTTCCTGGCAGAGCGAGACGTTTCCCCAAAAGGATGGGGATCTGACCGGCGAGGAGGGCGGCGGCGAGAGCCTGCACCGAGAGCAGCCGCCATGGGAACTGGGCGTAGGCTAGCAGAGGGAGGCCATCCCACACCGGCCGAGACGAGGGCGTGATCAACCAGGTGTAGCCGACCAGGGTCAGGGCAGCCAGGTAAAAAGACACGTCCTGCCGCTGGCGCCTCAATCGCTGGACCAAAAGCCCGGCCAACCCGGCCAGTGCGATGGCAGCCTGAGCCAATCCCATGCCAAAGGGCTCACGATCGCCATCGATGACGTAATCGTGGAGGAAGCTAGCCTGGATCAGATCGCCGGATCTGAAATGTCCGGCAAAGTGAAAATAGCCGGTGGTTTGCTCGGAAAGCTGCACCAGCGAGCGTTCGCGTAGCGCCGGTCCCCAGAACCATAGGCTCAGAGCCAATCCCAGGCAGATGGCGCCCGCGCCCCACGCCAGAAGGCAAAGCCCCCGGGCCCTGCCTCTCTCAAGCGCCTTGGCCCCCAGCCAGAGCGCTAACAGGGGGCTGAACAACATGGCTGAGATATTGTGGCTGAGCACCAACGCGGCATAGCTGCCCGCGAGAGCGGCCATGCGCGGCGCGGAGGGCGATCGGGCAAGGCCGATCAGGGCCCAGAGAATCAGCGGATAGAGGGCCATAGCGTAGAACTCGGAGAGCGAATCGCCCCGTACATAGACGTTCACCAAGTGAAAAGGCGCGAAGGTATAGGTTGCCGAGGCCAGCGTGGCGCCCAATCGGCTGACGCGCAAGGCGCGCGCTAGCGCGTACATGGCGCCTCCCGCCAACAGAAAGCCTAGAGCCTGGGTGAGTTTGATGCCCCAGAGCAGGCCCACTCCGGCCCAATTCAGCAGCGCGGCCACATAGTAGGGCAAGGCGGCATAGTAGTTAAAGGCGGGGTATCCGAGGCCATAGGCCGCATCGGGCATCCAACGCGCCAACAGGACGCCCTGGCGAAGATTGGCCGTCAGTTGGTGCACGCGCTGCAGCAAAAAAGGCGAATCGCCCCCGGCCCTGGTATTGACGATACCTGGCCCCGCGAGCAGTGGGGCAGCGGCGACCAGAGACAGGACGAGCGCCAGGAGGAGATAGCCATCCATCCTCCTGGCGCCCGTATGCAGGCCGTTCGAGGTGCCCCGCCGTATCATGGGCATCTTGGCGCGCAGTCTATACCTGGAAACGCAACAGCCGATACACGATGGGCAGAATCAGGGCCACCATGGCTACCAGGATGCCACTCACGTTCGAGAGCGAGTCGCCCAGGCCACCTTTAGACGTCTCTGTGGGCTGAACGGTAGGCGCCGCAGTCGGCGCAGGGGCAGTCTGAGTCGGCCGCGCCGTCCTGGTTGGTGTGGGTGAGGGCTCAAAGCGATCGGCGAAGTAGAGCTCAAGACTCGCCCCCGGCAAAAGGGTCGCCGCCCACTGATTGGGCGATGTGGAAGCGTAGCCGGGGGGGTCACTCTCACTGACAACATAGTTGCCAGGCTGCAGATCGCCGAATATGTAGGGCTCTGCGCTGCCCGTGGTGGTGTAGCTGTCCACCGATTGCCCGTCCATGGTCGTCAACTCGATGCGAGCTCCGGCCAGCAAGGGTTCCCCGGTTGTGCGCCGTCCGTCTGCGTCGCGGTCGTCAAAGACATATACGCTCAGCGAGCCCGGGACGGGCGTCGCCGTGGCTTCGGGCGTCGGGGTGGGCTCATCGGTCGGCGTGCTCTCGGGCGTCGCCGTAGGCTCAGGCGTATCGGTGGGAGCGGGCGTCGCGGTCGCCTGAGGCCTGGCCGTCGGGCGCGGTGTGGGCGCTACGTAGGTCAGGCACACGTCATCGAAATAGGCATCATTGTGCTTCAGGCGATAGCCTGCGTCGCCGCGCAGGTAGATCGTGACCTGCCCCGCCTGGGCTTTCGCCTGCACCTTGAGTTCCACCCATTGGTCCAAGGTTCCATTGCGCCCAGACCAGACGACGTTTGGGGAGCTGAAATCGGTGCCTCCCGTGGGATCGATGCCCACAGACAGCTCGTAGACGCCGTCATTAGAGACTTTGGAATCGTCTTTGCTCGAGCTCCAGGCCTGCGCCCAGGCGCTCAGCGTCACTACAGCGCCCGCTGGCACATTGACCTGTTGATAGATACCGCCGTGGTGGGTGGCATAGACCGTGTACCACTTCTGGCCCCAGTTGCCATCGTGAATTCGATCGCGGCCAAAGCGGAGGCCATCCTCGGGCTTGAACTCTGGCCGCCGGTTGAACCCGCTTTCCTGATCCGGGCCATCCTGCCAGAACGGCTGCCAACCATTGGCCACCGTCACCTCCCCCGCGCCTCGCTCGGTGAAACCCTCCTCAAAGCTAGGATTGGGGGCCACATTTCCAGGGCAAACCGCGTAGACACTCTGAATTGGAATCGCCCAGAGCAGTATGATCAAGACCAGATTGGCCGTGATCCAGCTTTTCACCATCCGACGACCGGACATGGACATCTCTCCTTATTTACAGGCTCTTGTCATCTATTGCAGGACAACGCTCGTCTCTTGGCCAGCCTCTCCGCAAGGGTCCAATAGAGATAAACGTCTCATGGTCTGAAGATCGTAGAGACCCACTTGTAGGTCACAGGAGTCCGCATCATAGGCCCCCGAGAGCGGCACGATATGGCGATCCTCGACTGTGTCGCCAGCACGCCAGGCCGTGGTGCCATAGAACCCCTGCGCCGGGGGGCCGTCGTGTTGTCCTATCCGCTCTCCCTGACACAGCACGTGGCAGAAGACAGTATAGTCATGCGCAAGCGTCTCGCCAGCCTGCCAGTACAGGGTCACCGCCAGGGCGCTCTCCGGAAGCTCCTCTAGCGTATAGCCCACCAGCTGGATGCTCTGC